>JAFGDU010000003.1 GCA_016931915.1 Actinomycetota bacterium | reverse complement strand
TGGGGCTGGGGCATATAACCCGGGACCTGGCCATCGCCAGGGAATTGCGCAGGCTTGATCCCGAGGTGGATATCTCCTGGCTCGCCTGTCCACCTGCTACCGACATGATCGAGGATGCGGGTGAGAAGCTCCTGCCGGAGGCGGAGGAACTGGACAACGAAAACCGGGTCGCAGAATGGGTCTCCAGGAGGGGGGATTTCCGTCTGAATATTATCATGTGGGCTTTCGCCGTGCTGAAAGCCTGGGCGCAACATATTCTGGTCTTCAGGAAGATCATCCGCCGGGAATCTTTCGACCTCTTGATCGGCGACGAGACGTATGCGTTGACCGTGGCCTTCGCAATCGCCAATCGTTTGAGGACGGTTCCCTACATAGCGATCTACGATTCCCCGGGCTGGTTCGCGATAACCCGGAGTCCGCTGGAGAGACTGGGGGTGTATTTCTGGAACTGCGTGTGGATATCCATCTTAAAGCATCTTCCGCTCCCGCGAGACCCGGTAGTCTTCATCGGTGAAGAAGAGGATATACCCAACGAGAGATATGGCATCCTGCTGCCGAACCGGCGGGTCTTCCTGAGAAGCAGGGACGTGATCCCGGTGGGCTATATCCTCCCCTTCGACCTGGAAGACCACGATGAACGGGATAAGGCGCGAGCCAGGTTAGGTTACGGCGGGGAGCCGCTGGTCGTTGCCTCGAGCGGAGGCACGGCGGTGGGCGGGGAACTGCTCGAGCTCTGCGGACAGGCTTTCCCCATAGTGAGAGAGGCCATCCCCGACCTGCGCATGGTCCTGGTGTGCGGGCCGCGCCTTTATCCCGCATCCCTGTCGGTCCCCGAGGGGGTCGAGGTGAAGGGGTACGTACCCGCGCTCCACGAACACTTCGCCGCTTGCGACCTGGCCATAATCCACGGAGGCGGCACCTCGACGGTGGAGCTGACGGCCTTGAGGCGTCCTTTCATCTTCTTCCCCCTGGAAGGCCATTTCGAACAGCAAGTTGTCATAGCCAACCGGCTGGCCAGGCAAGGGGCTGGCGTCAAGCTCTCATACCCATGTACGACACCGCAGATCCTTGCTGAACACATCATCTCCAACATCGGCAGAGAAGTGACCTGGCCGCCCATTCCCACCGACGGCGCGCAAAAGACAGCTCAGATCATTAACGATATCCTTGATTCGCAATAGGCGATGGGGTCATCTTCGATTTCGGATTTCGTTTCTATCATCTCCTCCACTTGTCTTTATTAGGATCGCAGACCGAAGATAAAACCCCGTTTGGTCTATAATAAATCGACTCACCAAGAAGGAATCGACTACCGGGGAAGGGGATGAGCCGTGTTCGAAAAGGTCTTCCACACCGAGATAGAGATCGACGCAGGAGCCGGGCGGGTCTGGGAGGTGCTGACCGACCTCCCCTCTTATGCCGAGTGGAACCCGATGATAAGGAGCGCCCGCGGCGAGCTCCGGGCCGGGTCCCGGCTGCAGCTGCACTTCGAACCCGCGGGAGAAAAAGGACGCGATTTCCGGCCCGTGCTGCTGGTGGTCGACCCCGATCGGGAGCTGCGCTGGCGCGGTCAACCGGGTTTTCCCAAGCTGTTCGAGAGCGAGCATACCTTCGTCATCGCGCCCAGGGAAGACGGGACCGTCCACCTGGACCATGACTTCATCATCTACGGCCTGCTGGCGCCGCTGGTGGGCGGGAGGTTGAAGGCCTCGGTCATCGGCCCCTTCGACGACATGAACCGGGCCCTGAAGGAACGGGCCGAGGCATAGAAAGGGGATGGAGATGAAGGTCCATTACTTGAACTGCGGCACCATGCAGCCCCGCTTGGCGAGATTCCTGGCTCCCGATCTAGCCAGCATCCCCTGCCTCTGCCTGCTCGTCGAGACCGCAGAGCAACTGGTGCTGGTGGACACCGGCTTCGGCACCGGGGATATGGAGGACCTGAGACGTACGGGCCACGTAAATCTCGTCCTCAAGACCGTCCAGGACCAGGAGCGGACAGCCGTACGCCAGATCGAGCGCATGGGATTCAGGCGCGAGGACGTGGGGCATATCGTCTGCACCCACCTGGACCGGGACCATGCCGGCGGGCTGCCCGACTTCCCCGGCGCTCGCGTCCACGTGCTCAAGGCCGAACAGGAGGCGGCCCTGAACCCCGCGGACTTTGCCGCGAAGGAGAGGTACCGCCGGCACCATTTCGCCCACGGCCCCCGTTGGGTGCTGCACGATACGGTATCGCAAGATGCCTGGTTCGGGATGGACTGCATCCGCGAGCTCCCCGGACTCCCGCCCGAGATCCTGCTCGTGCCCCTACCCGGACACACCAGGGGCCATTGCGGGGTGGCGCTGGAGACGGAGGACGGCTGGCTCCTCCACTGCGGAGACGCTTATTACATGAAAATCGAACTAGGGGAAGACGAAAAAGTCCCTCGCAGCGTCCGCCTGTTCAGCCGTTCGGCTTACACCGACCGCGCCGGTGCCCTGCTCCAGCACGAGCGGTTGAAGAAACTCTTAAGAGAGAGCGGGGACGAGATATCACTGGTGGCATCCCACGACCCCTCCGACTACGAGAGATTGTCAGGCGAGAAGCTCGCGTAAGATATGCGACCCGTTTAATTGTCTTCCGAGTCGAGCCTGCGTGAGGCGACCACGTCCACGCCGGTTCCCAGGATGTCCGGATAGATCACCTGCCCGTCCGCGACGGGTGCGTCCACCACTACATCGGCCAGCACCCTGACCGCGTCCCTGACCATGTGCTTGGGTATGGGAGACTCGCTCGCCACCGGGAGCAGCGGCAGCGTCCCGCCTGATACCCTCACCGTGGTGCTCACCCTGCGCCGGGGGTTCTTGAACTCCTCCTCGGCATACTTCTTCCCCACCTTGCACTCCGCGCCGGCGATCTCCAGGATCTCGCCGTCCTCCTCCGTGAGCTCCAGGGTGCAGCCTATGGGGCAGTTTATGCACAGGTACTCGTGCTTATTCTTCATGCGGCACCACTTCCAGCGTTATGTCCTTTGCCTTCCCCGCGACGGCCTTAGCGCTTATCTGCGCGTGTATCATCTCGGGCGGCCGCACCATCTTCGCCTTGCGGGAATAGACCTGCTCTCCGCCGGCCAGCACGCTGGCCCTCACCGCCCGCTCGGGGCGCTGGACGCGGAAGTAGAAGTCCACCTCGCGGCCGAGGTTGCGCACCAGCTGCGGCACCACGAGCCTGACGTTCCTGCCGGGGTTCACCCGCAGGGGGGTCCTGATCTTCTTCTTGCCCAGCACGTACTCGGCTGCGCCCCTCCCCGCCGCCTCGGCGGTCCGGGTCACCCAGTCGACCAGGTCGAAGACGCCGACCACGTTGCCGCAGGCGAATATGCCGTCCACGGAGGTGTGCATGCTCTCGTCCACCACCGGCCCGTTGGTGACGGGGTCCAGTTCCACCCCGGCCTGCAGGGAGAGCTCGTTCTCTGGGATGAGGCCGACGGAGAGCACCAGTGAGTCGCAGAGGATCAGACGCTCGCTCTCCTTGACGGGCTTCAACATCTCGTCCACCCGCGCCACCGTCACCGCCTCCACCCTCTTGCGCCCGTGGATGAAGGTCACGGTATGGGAGAGGTGCAGGGGGATGTCGTAGTCGTGAAGGCACTGCACCACGTTGCGGGAGAGGCCGCCCGGGTGGGACATGATCTCGTAGACGCCCTCGACCTCGGCGCCCTCGAGGGTGAACCTGCGCGCCATGATCAGCCCGATATCGCCCGAGCCCAGGATGACCACGCGCCGGCCGGGCATGATGCCCTCGATGTTGATGTCCCTCTGGGCCGCACCGGCGCAGATGACCCCCGCCGGCCTGTAGCCTGGGATCATCACCTGGTGGCGGGTCCTCTCGCGGCAGCCCATGGCCAGCACGATG
>JAFGDU010000028.1 GCA_016931915.1 Actinomycetota bacterium | reverse complement strand
TCCATCCACGCGACGATGGCGCCCCCGGAGCCGTCGGAGGTAATGCAGGGAGACGATGCATTTTTAGCCACGCCCGTCCCCCGCAGCTCCACCCCTTCGTCCGTCCACTGCGGGTTTCCGGAGGAGTCCACCCTCCGGGCGTAGATGTCTTCCTTGCCGCTGCGGTTGTCATTCCAGGCCACGATGGCGCCCCCGGAGCCGTCTGTGCTTATGCGGGGATTGCCCGCGCTGCTCGCCACCCCCGTCCCCCGCAGCTCCACCCCGTTGTCCGTCCACTGCGGGTTTCCGGAGGAGTCCACCCTCCGGGCGTAGATCTCGTATTTGCTTCCGCTGCGCAAGTCCGACCAAGCGACGATGGCACCGCCGGAGCCGTCTGAGGTTATACGGGGAGACGATGCATTATTAGCCACGCCCGTCCCCCGCAGCTCCACCCCGTTGTCCGTCCACTGCGTGATGCCGGAGGAGTCCACCCTCTGGGCGTAAATATCCCATCGGCTTATGCTGCGGTAGTCCCGCCATCCGACGATTGCACCCCCGGAGCCGTCCGAGGTTATGCAGGGATTCTCTGCTGCGTTCGCAACGCCCGTCCCCCTTAACTCCACCCCGTTAGTCGTCCACTGCGGGGTGCCGGAGGGGTCCACTCTCTGGGCGTAGATGTCATCTAAACCGTTGCGATTATCCTCCCACGCGACGATGGCACCGCCGGAGCCGTCTGAGATTATGCAGGGGTTGGAGGCGTCGTTCGCCTCGCCCGTCCCCCTGAGCATCACCCCGTTGGGTGTCCACTGCGGGGTGCCGGAGGAGTCCACCCTCTGGGCGTAGATGTCGAATTGGCTTTCGCTGCGGAAGTCCATCCAGGCGACGATGGCGCCCCCGGAACCGTCCGAGGTTATGCAGGGATCATCGGCGCTGTCCGCCTCGCCCGTCCCCCTGAGCGGCACCCCATCGGGTGTCCACTGCGGGGTGCCGGAGGAGTCCACTCTCTGGGCGTAGATCTCCCATTGGCTTCCGCTGCGGTCGTCCATCCAGGTCACGATGGCGCCCCCGGAGCCGTCTGAGGCTATGCGGGGATTGTATGCGTCGTTCGCCACACCCGCTCCCCTTAGCGCCACCCCGTTGGGCTTCCAGCGGACACCGGCAAGGCATACCGACGCAGCGAGGAGGAAGGATAACGCCATGACCGCGATCGCACCTATTCTTATGGAAGCTGGACTTCTGGTTTTTATTGCCCTTTTCTTCAATTTAATACCCCCTTGTTCCTATCCCCTAGCAGTTTGTCGGAACTATTTATGAAAGAGAGAAACGCTCGATGATCGTGATCGGCTGGTTTTGAATACGCGATGTGACGTGAAAGAGTTGACTATTCGGGCATTCCCACATGCACCTCCCGCTCTTGTTATTATACCACCGAAGGACAAACCGACATGTCGGAGTAGCGTTGTTTATTTACCCTCGTTTTTTCCAGGTGGTGTCGGCTATCTTGCCGAGCGTCTTGCGTTTTTTCGCCTCGAGGTAGACCCTGTATGCGGCTATCACGGTCTTGACGGCGGATGCGAGCAGGCTCCTGGTGATGGGGTTCTGGACCACGACGCCGTGGAATAGCCTGCCGAACAACCTGATCCGCGCCGCATCTCCCCGCCCGGCTTCCGGCAGCGGTTTCTCGATCTCGACCGGCCTGGGGGAGAATCGCTTAGGAGAGAAGAACCACTTGAGCACGAGGTTGGTGGTGGCGGCGAGGATATCCCACGCCCGTTCCTCGTTTCTATGCACGGGCATTTCCCCGGCGGCGATCTGTACCAGCTCCAGGGGGAGGTATATGTCCAGTTCGCTGTTGGTGAGCACCTTTATCAGCGAGAGGAACGCGTAACAGCCCGGGCAGGGAACTACCATGGCGTCGGCGCCGGTCGCCTCCGCCTCCTGCAGCCTGAGATAGAGGCTCTGCAGGAGGTTGAGGAGGGTGTGGAAAGGATTGCCAGAGGTCGGCCCGAACAAAGTGGGGACGGTCCCGGCCCAGCCGCAGCAGAGCGCGTTCTCCCTCGTGTGCCGCATCTCAACGACTTCACAACCTATGCGCTGCATTATCTCGCGCGTGGTGTCCGGCAGTATCCCATCCATGTATCTCCCGCAGCAGTTGTCGTGCACGGTGACCTTCATGTTCAGCTTGTCGTTCACCGCTATCTTGCCGCTGCGCAGCCGGTCCAGTATCCAGCTGTCCAGGAGCTCCACGTCGAAGTCGAAATCGATGCCGAATCTCTTGGGCAGGACATCGGTGAACATGCAGGCCTCGACCACCATGAAGCAGTACATCTTCTCCACGCCCATGGCGGAGAACTTCTCTTTGGCGAGCCTGCCCAGGCGTTCCGCCTCATCCAGAAGCCCGATCCTGTAGGCGTCCTCCCCCATCCCGAACATGCTGTCGCTGCCCGCGATGGCGGGTTTCAGCTCGTCGAGGAGCGATGTCTGGGAGATGTAGGGCACGAGGTTGTTATAGAAACCGGTGAGCAGGATCTCCTTCCTGGGACGCTTCAGGTTCTCCTCCCAGGAACGCAGGAGTGAGAGCTCGTCTTCCCCCATCAGCACCCTGGTGGTGGTCCACATGTTCTCGGGCTCGTTGGGAAAGATAAACTTGGCAATATAGGGGAGATCACGCTTCTTGCCCTCCTGGTAGTAACGCTCCAGTATAAGGCCGAAGGGATTGGCATGTTGAGGGCAGATGAAATCGCAGATGTTGCAGGTGACACAGCGCTGGAGCACGAGGGACGCATCGGTATCCCCGCGGATAAGCGTGTCTATCTGCCGCCTCGCCTCGTCTTGCGGCAGCTCGAGAACGGGGCAGCGCTCGAAGCAGATCCCGCAGCGATCGCACGCGTCTTGGTCAAAGAAACGGAAATCGGATTTCGCATCCATGGTATGGACCTCCCTGCTTCGTATCTCCGGCAGCGATTTCAAAGGCCACGTGAGTCTTAATCCGCGCCGGGCCCTTGTTTTGCAAGCGTTTCCGTGAGGGCCCGGTAGCGCCGGCGAACGTCATCGACGTCGTTCGGCTCCGGCAACGAATCGGTACTCGCACGCATGATCATGTCTGCCTGGCGGAGCACCGCCTCCCGCTGCTCCCGCGTGCGGGTCTGGACGGCGATTATCTCCAGCGCTTCCATGAGCCGGATAGTCACCGCCGCGCTCTGGCGGCCGTACTGACGGATCTGGTCGAAAGCCGCGTCGATGATCCCCCTGAAGGTCACGGGCTTGGATATGACCCGCAACCTGCCCTGGTCATCGTAGAGGTAAGCCAGGGGAAACTCCCGCTCGCACAGAATACAGAGCGCGGACTCGAGCCGATCGATGCAGGAGACCGCCGTGTAGGGGTCGTTTATGCCGGGAGAAAGGGCGCGTACCGCGATTTCGACCAGTTGGCGGACGGTGAACTCGGCATCCTGCTCCGGAGTGCGCTGAGAGCCTATGATAACCGCGTTTGCCAGCTGCCGGGCTATATTCTCGCCCGGCTCTTCCATGCTTTTTGCCGTTATGAGGGTGATGCCCGCCGATACGAAGTCCCCCGGGCGGTACGGAAGCATGATCAGCAGGTCGTTATGGGTGGCGATATCGAGCAGGGCATCGCGATCGGCGGCCTGAAGGTAGCCACTGCGCGTGGCCGTGATATCGAGGGTCTGGGAGTAGCCCTCCTCCTCGATCTGCCGCAGGGCCTCACCGTCCACGTTCTGCCCCAGGGCGTCCTTCCACTCCTCGGGGAAGAGCTGCCGCAGCTTATCGTCCATCTCGCGGTATACTGCCGAGATCACCTGCTCCGCCTGCATAGAGGAGGAGACATGGTGAATGAAATATATGAGCACGGCGATGCCCGCCAGCGCCATGATGATAGCGATCGCTACCGAGATGCTGGGCACGAAATCCTCACCCTCCACGGTATGGACCGTGCGCAGGACGAGCAGGCAGTAGGCGAAGGCGGCGACGAACGTCCCCAGCACCACCTGGTTGCCCGTGTCGTGCATGAAGTTGCGCAGCAGGCGCGGGCCGAACTGCGAGGAGGCGAGGGTGAGGGCAACGATGGTGATGGAGAAGGTCACGCCGGCCACGGTGATCATGGAGCCTGCTATGGTAGATAATACCAGGCGCGCCCCCTCCTGCCCCCCGCTGTAGATGAAACCGAAGATATTTGCGTCCGAGCCGATGCTCCTATCTATATAGACAGTAAGAAACGACAACACGACGGCAATGGCGGTCATCACGGCGGGGACGAACCAGAAGCTGGTGCGCAGTGATTCCCACAGGTTGAGCAGCCTCATCCTCATGGTTATGCTATTTCCCCTCGAGCGTCCCTCAATGGCTTGGAGCCTTGTCTTTGACCCCATGCATCCAATACGAGTCCTCCGCTGCCAATATTCTACCACCCTCGTTCGCGGCGAAGTCATCGACCACCATATCTCTCCGCTTCGCCTCGGGGCAAGCGGTATATAATGTTGCGATATATCGTGAGTATGGCCCCGGGCTTCGGACGAGGTGTGAGCCTGGGGACCACCGCCAGTATGGGGGCGAGGTTGCATGGAAGCCTGGGCATATCGCGTCAGAAGGGCCAGGATCGCCCTGACGTTGCTGGGCATCGTCCTTATCGCTGGCTCCCTCACGGCGGTCATATGGCTGCTCGTCATCCTGGCGGCGCGGCAGGACGCGGCGCACCGGGTGACCATCCTGGTCCTCGCCCTGCTCCCCCTGCCGTACCTGCTCGTTTATCTCCTCGGCATGAAGAAGGGCTACTCGCCGTTGAGAAGATACCGTTTGCGGCGGAGGATGCGCGGAGTAGGTCCTCTTGAACACCCCCACCGCAAGGCGGCCGAGATATGGGGCTGGCTGCCCTTCCACCGCCACGGGTTCTACGCCACGTCCGCGGCCCCCCTTGCCGAGGAGAAGGATCCCGCATGGCTCGAGCTGGCCGAAGCCAACCACGCAGCAATGACTGCTACGGGCTCGGGGTTCGACGTGCTGGTCGTGCTGAAGAAGGGACCTATCAATGCGCTGGCTGGAGAGCTGCCCGGCGTAGGGACCTGGTTCTGCGTCTCCCGCGAGGTGGTGGAGTCACTACACGGCGAGGGGCTGATGGCGGCGTTGATCCACGAGCTCTTTCACGCCGAAACGGGGGAGCTGAAGGCCAGAAACATCGCGATGGACCTGCATGACCTCGGTGTTTTCGCCCTCTCCTTCGTCGTTTATTACCTCTGCGTCGGCCTGGTGCTGTCGTCGGTTCCGGCGGACTGGGCACTGACGGAATTGCCCTTACTGTCCCTTCTGGTGCTGCTGCTCTGGGTGGTGATCAAGCTCTACAGCAGGATGGCTGAACGCTTCCTCTTCCCCGAGGGTTCATGCCGGGCGGCCGACGAATATGCCAGCCACGTGATCTCCGGCCCCGTGAAGGTGGCGGAGGCCTTCCTGTCGTCCCTGCGCTACAGCGTGGAGCAGGCCGGCGCGCGCCATGCCCTCTCCAGCAGCGCGCGCTACGTGTATGGGTTCATGTTCGCTCCCCTTACCTCGTCCCGAAGGAGGGCTGGCAGGCAGATCCGCAGGATCGAGGCCCTGCGCATGCGGCCTGGCGCCGATGGGACTGTTCCGCTGCGGATAGAGGAGATGAACCACAGGATCGAGGGGATCGCGGAAGAGGCGGGGGAGCTCTATGCGCGGCAACGCTCGCAGCCTTCCGGGAGGCTGGCCGCGGCGCTCGCGTATACGGCTCTTTTCGTCACCATCGCGGTGGTGTTGGGGATAGGTACCGGAAAGAACTTCCTCCCGGTGAGGTTGTTCCTGGACTGGACGCAAGGAGGGCCGAACACCGCGGTCGAGGCGCCGGGCGCCGCCGCGAACACCGTGACCATCTACGGCTCAGGGGGGGACGGCGCCGGCGGGTACCTGTATCTCAGCCCGGGCTACCTGACCGTCACCGTCGAGGAGACGGTCACCTGGGTCAACGAGGACGCCCGGGAGCACATCATCGAGGGCGATGGCATCCCGCGCTCGCCCGTCCTGGGGCCGGGAGGCGAATACTCGGTGCGCATCAACCGCAGTGGCAGGTTCTCCTATCGCATCCTGGACGGGTCGGGAGGCGAGGTGGGGCTGGAGGGAGAGATATTCGCATATTACTGATCCGGCTCGGCGGGAATTTGCATGTGCTGGATTTGCCGAAAATGCTCCGGTTTTCAGCTGGCACGGGCGTGCGATTGCAATATAATGATGAGAGGCCTGGAAGCGCACTCAACCTGGAAGCAGGTGACACAAGGGAAGGTCGACCATGCCGGCCATATCCATCAGGGATCTGAGAAAACATTACGGAGACGTCAAGGCCGTGGACGGAGTAACCCTCGAGATCGAGGAGAGGGAGATCTACGGCATCCTGGGGCCAAACGGCGCCGGCAAGACCACCACCCTGGAGATGGTGGAGACCCTGAGGGAGCCGGATTCCGGTGAGATAGAGGTCCTGGGTATCGACGTATGCAAAGCCCCCAAGGCCATCAAGGAGATCATCGGCGTACAGCTGCAGACCACGGTCTTCTTCGACAACCTCAAGGTGAGGGAGACCATCGACCTCTTCTGCTCCTTCTACCCGAAAACGCTGCCCGTTGAAGAGCTCCTGGAGATCGCAGCTCTAAGCGAGAAAGCCGACGCCATGGTCAGCGAGCTCTCCGGCGGACAGCACAAGAGGCTGTCCATCGCCCTGGCCCTGGTGAACGACCCCAGGGTCGTGTTCCTGGACGAGCCCACCACCGGCCTGGATCCCCAGGCCAGGCGGCGTATCTGGGAGATAGTGGAGGGGCTGAGGGGCCAGGACAAGACGGTGGTCATCACCACCCACTACATCGAGGAGGCGGAGAACCTCTGCGACCGCGTGGCGGTGATGGACCACGGCCACATCATCGCCCTGGGAACGCCCCGCCAGCTCATAGACGAGTACGTCTCGGACAGCATCGTCACCTTCCGCCTCGAGCCGCCGGTGGAGGAGGAGATCGTGGAAAGGCTGCATGGGGTGGTGAGCGTGCAGGTGGATGACGGCGAATACCGGGTGACCACATCCGTGCCCCAGGAGACCCTCATCGGCATCGTCGCCATGGCCCACGAGCAGGGAGTCAGGGCGGACGACATCAACATGAAGAGGGCCACCCTCGAGGATGTCTTCCTAAAGATAACCGGGAGGAGGATCAGGGAGTGATGAAGTACTCCAAGATGTTCCTCTACGAGATGAAGATGACCCTGCGGGAACGGGAGGTGATCTTCTGGATGCTCATCTTCCCCATAGCCCTCATGCTCATACTGGGCTTCGTCTTCGGTGGCAGCGGCGATATCAGGATAACCATAGGCGTGGTGGACCTGGACGATTCCGCACTGAGCCGGAGGATAGTCGAGGCCCTGGAGAGCATCGAAGCCATCGAGGTGAAGACGGGCAGCGAGGACGAGGAAAGGGCAGAGCTCAAGGACGACGACCGTAACGCCCTGATCATCATCGAGGAGGGCTTTGGTGAAGAGGTCATGCAGGGCGGGATGGGGGAGATCACCATGATCGTAAACCGCTCCGACGTGACCACGGCGCAGGTTACAGAGAACACCGTGCGCGGGATCATAAATGAGATCGGCCGGGAGATGGTCAGGATGCAGGAGGGCGGGGAAGAGCGTGAGGCGATCTCGCTCAATGTGGAGGAAGAGGAGGATATAGAGGACTTCGAGTACGTGGATTTCATGGTGCCGGGGGTGCTGGCCATCACCATAATGTTCGCCGGGCTGATGGGCTTCAACGAGGAGGTGGCGGTGCGGCGGGAGAAGGGCATCCTGCGCCGGGTCAAGGTATCGCCGGTATCCCTCCCCGTCTTCCTCGCGGCCGGCATGACCATGGTGGTGATCGAGGCGCTGATCCAGGCGGTTCTCCTTCTGGCAGTGGGCTACCTCGTCTTCTCCATCAAGGTGAACGGGAATTACCTCTACATGGCCATCGTGACCGTCATCGGCACGCTCAGCTTCGTGTCGCTGGGATTCATGATCTCCTCCCTGGCCAAGAACAGCAAGAGCGCCACCCTGGCCGGAAGCGCGGTGTCCATGCCCATGATGTTTTTGAGCGGCGTGTTCTTCTCCGTGGCATGGGTGCCTGCCGCCCTGGGCGTGATAGCACGCATGCTCCCCCTCTATTATTTCGGGGACGCGCTGCGCGAGGTGATGATCAACGCCGCCAGTCTTGCAGACGTGTGGCTGGACCTGGTGGTGCTCATCGCCTTCGGCCTCATATGTTTCGGCATAGCGGTGAAGTTCTTCCGCTGGGAATAGGGGGAGGTCATGGAGAGCAGGCCTAACGCCCTGGTCATCAACGAGTCGGACAACGTCGCGGTCGCTCTCGAGGACATCAGGAGGGGAGAAACCGTACGTCTACGGGACGGCCGCCTCATCGAGGCAGCGGAGGATATACCCTACAGCCACAAGGTCGCACTGCACGATCTCACGCCCGGTGAAGATATCCTCAAGTACGGGGAGATCATCGGGCAGGCCAAGGAGAATATAAGGGCGGGGGACTGGGTGCACGTCCACAACCTGGTGGTCGAGGATTGAGGACGGCGAGGTGAGCGTTATGGCTACATTCCAGGGGTATGCAAGGCCGGACGGCTCGGCCGGGATAAGGAATCACGTGGCGGTCATCCCCTCCGTGGCCTGCGCCAACGGCGTGGTGGCCGCCATCACCAGGGAAGTGCCGGAGGCGGTGTCCCTTCTGCACGGACACGGCTGCGGGAGGGGAGGCGAGGATCTGGGCCTCCACTTCAAGACCCTTGCTAACCTGGCCGTCAACCCTAACGTGTACGGGGTCCTGGTGGTGGGACTGGGCTGCGAGGTTATCAAGGCGGAGTACCTTGCCGAGAGGATGTCCCATAGCGGAAAAGCGGTAGAGTTCTTCAACATCCAGGACGTGGGCGGGTCGCGCAGGGCCACGGCCAGGGGCGTCGAGATCGTACGCGGTATGGTGGCCGGGGCGGAGGCACAGGAGAAAACCCCCTTCCCCCTGAGCGCCGTGGTCCTGGGATTGGAATGCGGCGGTTCTGACGCTTTCTCCGGCGTGACCGCCAATCCCAGCGTTGGACTGGCCGCCGACTGGCTGGTGGAGGAGGGCGGAACGGCCATCTTCACCGAGACCACGGAGATGATCGGCACCAGCCATATCCTGGAGCGCAGGTCCAGGGACGAGGAGGTGGCGGGCGAGGTGGCCGCGCGCATTGCCGCGGCGGAACGCAGGGCCGACGACATACTGGGCCCCCTGGCCGCCCAGGTCATCGCCCCCGGGAACATGGACGGCGGCATGAGCTCCATCCGCGAGAAATCCCTGGGCTGCATCCTGAAGGGGGGAAGTTCGACCATAAACGAGGTGGTGGACTACGCCGAGCCTCCGAAGGAGAAGGGCCTGGTGATCATGGACGGTCCCGGTTACGACGTGGAGTCCATAACCGGCCTGGCGGCCGCTGGCTGCCAGTTGATGATCTTCACCACCGGCCGCGGCAACCCCATCGGCTTTCCCCTGCTTCCGGTGATCAAGGTGGCCAGCAACGGCCGCCTCTACCGCAGCATGGAGGACGATATGGACGTCAACGCCGGCGCCGTTCTCGAGGGAGCTACCCTGCAGGACGTGGCCGAGGAGATAAAAGGCCTCATCATGCGGGTGATAGGCGGGGAGAAGACCAAGGCGGAGATCAACCGGCAAGACGGGATCCTCTGCCTGTACACCGTAACCCCCTCCTTCTAAAGATCTCGCCTGGGGTCAGCCCTCCATTTTCAACGTCGGGGGTCAGGCCTCCACGCCTGGGGTCACCTTTAAAGACCCAAGTCAAGGGTAAACCTCCC
>JAFGDU010000027.1 GCA_016931915.1 Actinomycetota bacterium | reverse complement strand
GGGAGGTTTACCCTTGACTTGGGTCTTTAAAGGTGACCCCAGGCGTGGAGGCCTGACCCCCGACGTTGAAAATGGAGGGCTGACCCCCGGCCTCTGATTAGTCGATCTTTTCGCGCAACGTGCGGAAGAAGGCGTTCAGCTCATCGACGTAGGCGTGGGGATCCACGTAGGGACGGCTGTAGCCCTGTACCGTCTCCTCGCTGATCCCATCCCCGACAACCTCCCTGCCGGCGCGGAAGACGTATTCCAGTTGCTCCGCAGCGGGGCAGGGATCGCGGGCCAGCAGCACCGAGGACGGAAAGAGGACGGCGGCGTGCAGATGGCCGCCCCCCACCTCGGCCATGCGTTCGGCGGCCAGCACCAGGGGGTCGAAGTTGCGCAGGCCGGGGAACCCGCAGGTGGAGAGGAGGACATGCCTGAGATCCGGTTTCTGGTCATGTGGATGAGAGCAGACTCCATCGTCATGGTATTCCTGGTAAGGCTCGGCAAGGGGCATGATGCGGTCGAGGAAGCGCTTCATTATCGCGTTCATGTTGCAGATGTACAGCGGTGTGGCGTGGATTATTACATCGGCGCGCAGCATCTTCTCGTGCAAGGCGGGAACGTCGTCCTTGTGGCGGCATACCCCGGGGGTCTTGAACCAGCACCAGGTGCATCCCAGGCAGTCGGCTATCTTCTTACTGGCAAGGTATATGGTCTCGGTCTCGGCCCCCTCGCTCGCCGCTCCGGCCATGAAGCGCTCGAGCACCATGGCGGTGAAGCCTTTCTCCTTGCGCGGACTGGAATTGAAGGCAAGGACGTACTTCTGGTCCGCGTTCTTCATCGCACCCTCCTGTTCTCTCCCCGGCGGATACGGCCTGAGGCACGTTACTGCCGGGGTCATGCAACCGTACATTCAGGTCTATAGACGGTGAAAGGATGACATCGCAAACGAGCGAGGATCATGGTTATCCATAGTAACCAGGGGATCTATCCCTCTTCCCCGACCTCGGTTCTATAGCACTCGCTACAGTAGACGATGCCGCTGGAGAGGCCCTCGACTACTCCCACGAAGAGCCATTCATCCACCTCGAAATAGTGGCCACAGCGCGTACACGGCGATCCCGCCAGGACCTCGAAGCCCATGCGCCGCTCGTCCAGGCCTACTTCTTCCACGGCCTGTGCGGGCTCCAGGCTGAGCACTCCCCTGGGGAGGTCGCCCTCGTCGGGCCGGCACCCCTGGCAATACAGGTACTCCTTTATGTCGTCCACCTCCACTGCCAGGGCGAATACCTTCTCGCCTCCGTTCAAGCGCTTTCCGCATCCCTCGCAGATGCCGCCGCCGCTCACCAGCTTTCCGCTCACAAACTCTCTCAAACCGATCTCCCTCGCCGATACGGCCATTAACGCCATTTTAACTCTTTTCGCTCCGGCCGGTAGATAGAGCCGCGGACCTCGGCGTCCGTTCATCTTCTCCCGGCTCAGAAGCGGTTTTGTCACGGGAGGATGATAGAATCGCCTCATAATCATGGAGGTGGGACGCGGTGGCGGAGAGAACCGGGACCGCAAACCTTCCCCTGCACGGGGGAAAAGCTCCGCGCTGGTTGTTCCAGCGCATGGTAAAGCTGAGCGGCAACATACTTGCGTACATGGTCGAGGAACTGGGTGCGGTGGAGACATTGAGCCGCTTCTCCGACCCCTTCTGGTTCCAGTCCCTGGGGTGCGTGCTCGGCTTCGACTGGCACAGCTCGGGGGTGACCACCACCACCTGCGGCGCGGTGAAAGAGGCCTTGCGTGACCGCCGCGAACTCGGACTCTACGCCGCGGGGGGCAAGGGCGCGGCATCGCGCCGCACGCCTCAGGAGATCGAGGACCATGCCGAACGGCTCGGGATGGGACCCGATGCGGAACTCCTGGTCAAGGCAAGCCGCATGTCGGCAAAGGTCGATAATAACGCCCTTCAGGACGGCTACCAGATCTACCATCACTTCTTTCTCTTCACGTCCGGGGGGGAATGGGCGGTGGTGCAGCAGGGTATGAACGGGGCTGCCGGATATGCGCGGCGCTATCACTGGCTGTCACGGGAGCTCACCGACTTCACGCAGGAACCCCACGCGGCCATATGCAGCCAGGAGCGCGGGTTGACCCTGAACATGGTCGCAGCCGGCAGCCTCGAGACCAGGGAGGCCATGGGCGTGCTGGCCGCGGAGAAACCGGACAGGCTCATAAGCGAGCTCAAGCGACTGCAATGCCTGCAGTTGCCCCGCCGCCACCAGCTCTTCCTGGCCGACCTGCATCCGGACTCCATACGCAAGGTATTGCTCCTTACCTACGAACGCCAGCCCGATGATTTCGCCACCCTGCTGGGGATGCCTGGAGTAGGAGCGAAGACCCTGCGAGCCCTGGCACTCATCTCCGAGCTGGTCCATGGCACGAGCCTGAGCTGGGAAGACCCCGCCCGTTTCAGTTTCGCCCACGGAGGCAAGGACGGATACCCATACCCGGTTGACAGGGACACCTACGACTCCTCCATCGCCATGCTCTCGGATGCGGTAAGCTCCATGCGCGGCGAGGGGCGCGAGAGAGAGCGTGCCCTGAAACGCCTGGCATCATTTGCCACCGCCACAAGATAAAAAACCCCACCCGAAGGCCTCTTTTGGTTGGCGGTGGCGTATATTGTATAATTAATAAGATTTGCCACAGCAAAGCGAGCCAAGAGGTGGTGATACTTGAGTTCCGTAGTAAAGAAGCGCCGCAAGAAGATGCGCAAGAAGAAGCACAAGAAGCTGCTCAAGCGCACGCGCTGGCAGAGAAGGAATAAATAAACCGGGATTTCTCCGGTTCCCATCTGACCCCCGCGCGGGGAAGGCGGATCATCCGGCCAAGGGCGCCCCTTCGCATGGGGGTCCATTGCGTGGGAACGATGTGGCGATCCTGCATAAAGTGTTGATGTGTTTGAGCTTCGGAGCTTCATATGGTGACACCTTTCTGGGATAATGATGCCTGGTGTTATAGATGAAGAGAATTTTCTTTGTATTGCCTTTCGTTCTTCTCCTCACCTCCCTCCTCGTACCGGGCGGGGGAGTGTTCGCCGCGGAGCAGCAGGAGATCAGCTACCGGTTGGACCTGACCCGTCCGGATACCGGCGAAGTGGCGGTGGTCCTCGAGGTCGATTCCTCCGCGCAACCCCTTGTCCTGGAGATGCCGGACGGTTTCGGCGGCGGGCTTGCGCAGGATCTCTCCTCCCACATCGTCGAGGAGAGAGCGGTGGATGCATCCGGCAACGACCTGCCGCTGCGCGAGGAGGGCGACGCCTGGTACATCGAACACCAGGGCAGGGTGACCTTCAGCTACAAGATCCTCACGGGAGATTACAGGGCCGGCACCGCTTACCTGGATTCCCTGGCGACAGCGGGAACGCCCTGGCCCTACTTCCCCCTCCTGGAAGAGGACCTCGCATACCTGCCCGGCTACGCGATATTCGTTCGACCACGTTCGCTGCAGGTCCTTCCATCTCTTCAGATGGAAATGCCTCCCGGGTGGCAGCATGCCCTGCCTTGGTCCGAGCAACCAGCTGACATGGAGGAGCTTCTTTACAATCCCATATACGCTGGAGAGCTTTCCACCTACGAGCATGGGGCCCTTCTCATCGCCCTTCCTGCGGATGCGCCTGCGGCCGCAGGAGGCGGCATGGAGGAATACGCCGCCAAGGCCCAGGCGCTGCTGGGGAAGGGCGAGAGCCTTCTGGGGGGTCTGGGCATGCAGGAGGGCCAGAGGCTGCTGCTGGCGCTGCTTTTCCGTGGCGAGGGCGACCTCCTGGGAGGATCGTACTACCCCGCTTCCTCCTTTTCCGGCAGCGTGGTCATCCCGGCAAGGTCGGGCAACGATCCGCTGTCCGATTCCACCATCGAGGCGACGGCGCGTGGCATGGTCTCTCTGCTGTTGTCGCGAGAGCTGGGAGTCGACGGCGAAACCCTGTGGTTCAGGGAGGGGTCCGCATGGTACCTGCAGGACCTAATCCCCTACGAGACCGGCCTCTGGGGCGCAAGCCTTTTCTGGGACCGCTTCAACGCACACTACGACGCCTACCGGCAGGCCCGGGCTATATTCGCGGGTTCGCTGGCGGAATCGGGAACGCTGGGTTATAAGTCCGAGGAAGGCGCCATCGTCCTCACCTGCGGCGGCGCAGCGGCCTGCGCCTCCTTCGACTCGGAGCTGCGTTCCATGCAGCCTTACAGCATGGATCTGCCGTCCTTATTACGCAGTCTCTCGGAGGTGAGCAGCATTGACGATCCCTTGTCCAATGAGGAAGTCCAGAGCGCCCTTACGGACCAGACGGGCCGGGAATGGTCGGCGTTCTTCCGCGACTATATAACGGGTGACGGCGAGATTCCCGCTTCGGCTTTCTCTTCCCTGAATATCGCCGAACCCGGCGCTTCCAACCTCCCCATAAGCGAGCCCGAGACGGATACTACCTCCTCGGACTGGGTCATCATCATCGTGGCGGTGCTGGTCGTCTTCGCCATCCCTTTCATCCTGGAACCCTATACCATGCGCCCGCGCAAGCCGGGTTTCCTGGAGAGGGAACTCGCCAAGGACGAAGACGATGAGGACTAGCACCAACAGGTCCTCTCCATATTGCCAACGGTTTGCTCTTTTTCCCGAAGGGTGGGGTCAGGCCTTGCGTTTCGCATTGCTCGCGCTCATTCCTTCGGCAGGGGATCGGAGCGAGATGCCAAGACCTGAACCCATTTA
This sequence comes from Actinomycetota bacterium, assembly GCA_016931915.1. Taxonomy (GTDB): domain Bacteria; phylum Actinomycetota; class Geothermincolia; order Geothermincolales; family RBG-13-55-18; genus SURF-21. The sequence goes on along the minus strand of JAFGDU010000027.1, from coordinate 9,870 downwards.
CTATTACCTTGGACTAGCGCCTCGATATATTAACAAGGGTGAGGTCAGGTCTTGCGTTTCGTATCAGGGGACAACCACCTTGACGGCGTTGCTGTACTTGACTATCGTACCGTCCCTGTAGATACCCACGCGGTAATAATAGGTCTTTCCGGAGGCAACGCCGGTGTCTGTATGAGACCTCGCGGAGGCGTCCACAAAGGTACAGCTGTCCTCGGGATAGGAAGGGTTGGGGTTGGTCTCGGAGCGGCAGACCTTAAAGCCGGAATAACTCCCGTCCCCGCCCACGCTCCAGTTCAGCACGACCTTCCCGCCTTCCACCTTCCCGCTCAGGCTTATGGACAGCTCCGGTATCGTTCCGGGCACGGTAACCGTCACCGTATTGCTGTAGCCAAGCACCGCGCCCTGGTTATAAACGGCCAGGCGGTAGTAGTAGGTATGGCCTATCTCGACGCTGGAGTCGGTAGTGGAACGGGTGCTTGCCCCGTCTATGTACATCCACCAGTCCCCGGGATAGGAGGGTGACATATTGCTCTCTGAACGGCAGAGCTTGAAGCCCTGGAAATCGCCGTAGCCGCTCAGCGTCCAGGCGAAGTCCACCGCTCCCTCCCTGGCCGATGCCGAGAGCACCAGGCTCTTTTCGACCGGCGGGGGCTCCGGTGCGGGTGGCTGCGGTGCGGGCGGCTCCGGCGCCGGCGGCTCCGGGCTGGGCTGGGGTTCTTCTTCCTCGGCAGCGGGCCCCTCAGGTTGCTCCGGCTGCTCCGGCTGTGCTTCCTGCCCGCCTTCTGCTACTTCCTCCAGAAGGGTGAACGCCCCTATGGGAAGGCCAAGCGCTTCATCCAGCGACTTGTTCCACCTCAGCCATTCGCTGTCCAGATCCTCGCGGGTCACGTCCAGGACCTTTGCCTCTATTCCCTCGCCGTAGACAAAGATATCCCCCTCCTCAAGCCGGGAGGTCCAATCCTCCGGGTCATCTGTGTCCACGGCTATCCGAACCGAAGAATGCAGGGATATGACCCTCCCCGTACCCTCAGCGACGTCGAAGGAAAATGCCGTGCCCCTGGCGGTGACCTCGACACCTCCGGAGCGTACGACGTAGGGGGTTCCGTCTATGACGCGGTGGTAGCTGTATCCGCCGAAGACCTCGGCGACCAGACCATCTTCACCATCGTAGACACCTATCTCCGCCTCGCCTTGCAGGCGCATGATGCAACCCGACGAGTACTCTACTATGCCCCTGGCATCCGCGGCCGCGTAGATCACTTCACCCGCGGATATTGCTTCACCATCCCGGGCAGAGCGCTCCTCTCCCCGTACATCCTTGATGGTGATCTCGCCCTGCTCTACGTACAGGGAAGCGATCTTAACCGGTTCCTGCGTCACCGGGCCGCCGTTGCCGACGAAGACGACGACGAGCACGGCGATAACGGCCAGGACGAGCGCGGCCGCACCCGCCCACGCCAGCCGTGGAATGCGGCGGACGCGGCTTTCCTCGACCGCGGTTTCGCGCGGTGCGGAGACGGTCATATTCCAGATCCTGCTGCGGGCGTCCCCTGCGAGGGGCGGGACTACGGGTACGCTGCGGCGTAACCTCTCGCCCAGATCCACCAGGCCGCTCAGCTCCTCGTCGAGCCTGAGTTCCTCGCCGTCCAGAGCACGGAGGAGGTATTGCGAGTAGTACTTCTCTTTCATCGCAATTCCCCCTCTTCCATTCTCTCTACCTCACGCCGCAGGGCTTTGAGCGCCCGGTGCAACCTTACGGCCAGGTTCCCCTTGCTGCACCCGATCATTTCCGCTATCACCTGGTTGTCCATCTCGTCCACGAACTTCAGCTCTATCACCACGCGGTACTTCTCCGGAAGGCCGGCCATTGCTCTCAACAGGAGACTGCGTTCCTCCTCGCGGTCTATGCCAAGCGTAGGATCGTCCTCCCCTTGCAGTTGCGGCAGGACCTCCTCCAGGTCGACCATCTTCGCCTTTCCCTCCCGCCGGTAGTGGTCTACCACGGAATTGGAGGCGATACGCACCAGCCAGGAACAGAACGAGGCGCCCTTCCACTTGAAATCACCTACCCCCTTCAATGCCTTCTCGAAGGTACGAGCCGTGATGTCCTCGGCGTCGCTGTCGTTGCCAACCCGCCTGAGGATATAGCCGTAGATGCCGTCCACGTAATACCCATACAGTTCGGCGAAGGCATCCATCGAGGTCCTCGCCTCTAATACGAGCTCCTTTTCTCTTTCCTGGTCCATCGGCACCAGGGGCATATCCGCTCCTATCTCCTAAAACGGCAGCATGCCTGCTTTCTTACAAGCGCCGGTATCGCCCCGTTTACCCCTTCCCTTCCGCTGCAATATTAATCACATGACACAAAAGGCCGATAGTCATGATAGCTATGTAATTCATATTGGTCTATTCGGACGCACGGGCCGGTGCCTTGATGCAGCGGTTGCCGTGTAAACAGGAGACAAAAGCATGATTCAATGCCCGAAATGCGGGGCGATGAACCCGGATGATCTTCGCAACTGCAAGGAATGCTACCATCCTTTCGGGCTGGAGCGGGCGTTGGGAGAGATGCGCCCAGCGACGCAACCTCCTCCCCCTGGGCATAATATTGCGGGCGTGCCGCCGGTCGTGAAAGACCCGGTGTCGGGAAGACCGGCCCAGGTGCTGGCCGTGCGGCCCATACGCAAAGTACCGGTAGCCGTCTGGGCTATGCTGGCGGTTCTACTGGTAGCCGTGATCTTCGCGGTCGCGTGGTTTATAACCCATTCCAGTTCGGGCTCCGGCTCCTACCTGAAGAGCGTCTTCAGTAACATGGAGGGGCTGGCCGGATGGGAGGCGGACATTCGCGTAGATTCCAGCGAGTATCCGGTGGACGCATTCTACTTCTACCTGGGAAACAGCTGGAAAGGCACGCTGGTCTTCCAGACCCCGGACCGTTTCGCCCTCAGCGCCAGCTCGCTGCAATCATCGGATTCGTACGGGATGCGCATTATCGAGGGCACCATATACGAGTGGGACAGCTACTCGGGGGTGTGGAGGAACATGGGTCCGGCGAGCGAATACCAGATGGGCACTAACCCCATCTGGGATACCGCTTTCATAGAGGAACTGCCCGTGAGTGAGGAGGAGGAGCTGCGTGAGGTAGAGGGCATCATGTGCAAGGTCCTCGCCTTCGACGATACGGTTAAGATCAGCGAGGAGTCGTTGTTCAGCGATTACGAGATCACCTATCACTACCAGGGAGAGATCTTTGTGGACAGCGTGACGGATCTGCTCGTGGCCATAGACTACATCATCGAAGTGCCGGACCTGGGGAGGTCTCACTACCGTTACGTTTTTCACTCCCTCGGCTCCCAGACCTCGGTGGAGGTCCCGCCCGGCGCCTGCGCGCCTTCGCTAGGGGGCGGGTGATAGGCTCCGCAGAGCTCAGGTCTTGAGCAACGCAGAAGACAAGGGGTCGGGCCTGCAGGCGGGCCCGACCTACAGATATGTTCCTATTTCTCCCCTTCCATCTCCTCGTAGAGGACGAACTTGTGCACCTTCCCCAGGGGAGTGAGTGGAAGCGCCTCCCTGAAGATCACCTGGTCGGGTACCTTGTACTTGGCGAGATGCTCGCGGCAGAACTCCTTGATCTCGTCCTCCGTTACCTCCACCCCCGGCTGAGGTACCACGTAGGCCCTGCCCTTCTCACCCATCACCGCATCGGGGTACCCGAGCACGGCGGCGAAGAGGACCTTGGGATGCTGCAGGATCACGTCCTCCACCTCCGGCGGGTAGACGTTCTCCCCTCCACGGATGTACATCTCCTTCTTCCTGCCCATGATGTGCACGAACCCGTCCTCGTCGATGAAGCCCATGTCGCCGGTGTAGAAGAAGCCGTCGGCGTCGAAGACCTCCGCCGTTGCTTCCGGCTGCTTGTAATAACCCTTCATCACCGCGCCGCCGCGCACGGTTATCTCCCCCGCCTCCCCGCGCGGCATCTCCTGGCGCTCCGGGCTCATGATGCGCACGTCGATGCCCTCGTTGGGTATGCCGATGGTGCCCGAGATCTTCTCGGGGGGATGCTCCTGGCGGGTGAAGGTGATGGCCCCGCTGGTCTCGGTAAGACCGTAGCCCACGAACGGTATTATGCCCATCTTATCCTCGATCTGGCTTACGAGCTCGGGCGGCACCGGAGCGCCCGAGGTCACGGCGAATTTCACGCTGGAGAGGTCGTAGGAGTCGAAGTCCGGCTGCATGAAGAGCAGGATATATTGTGCGGGGACCTGCCCCATCACCGAGATGCGCTCGTCCTGCACCGTCTGGAGCACCTGTTGGGGGATGAAGGTATCAAGCATGACCAGGGTATTGCCGCTGTATAGCACGCTGAAGATGGCCATCACCGCGCCCCCGACGTGGTTATTGGGGATATCCATGAGCAGGCGCTCGTCATCGCTTATGCCCGAGCTCTCTATCTGCCCCGCCACGTACTGCACGAGGTTGCTCTGGGCCAGCATCGGTGCCTTGGGCTGGCCGGTCGTCCCGGAGGTGAAAAGGATCAGGGCGGTGTCATCCTCCTCCACCTCCTTCTTCCTCGCCTGCAGTTCCGCGTCCAGCTCGGTATCGTCGGAGAGGAAATCGTCGTAGGTTATGGCTCCCGGCACCATCTCCGCCTCCTCGGCTGACCCGATGACCACTACGTCCCGCAGCTGCGGCAGTTCACCTCGTATCTCGTTTAGCTTGGCGATGAAATCGGAATCCATGAACCCGGGCTCCATGATCACCACCGACGTGTCGGAATGACCCAGGATGTATTTGACCTCGCTGGCGGAGAAACGCCAGGTAACCGGAACCGCCGCCGCGCCCAGCTTCATGCAGGCAATATAACCGAAGACGAACTCCGGGTGGTTGGGTATATACAGGCCGACCTTATCGCCCCGCTGCACCCCCAGCTTGAGCAGTCCGCGGGCTACCCGGTTCACCTCGCGCTCGTAATCGGCGTAGGTAAAGCGCCGGTCGCCGTAGACTACCGCCTCTCGCTCAGGCCTTTCCTTCGCCCATTTCTCAAGATACTCGAATGCAAGCATGCTGCACCTCCCTGCTTTCGGACTGGCGTTCTCAACCCACCTTATATCCCCATATATCAGGCAACAAACCAGATCCGTCCCTCCCCGGATCGGATTATCTACAGCCTCACCCTCTTGGGCGTCACCATGCGCGGCGCTCCCCTGGCCATGATGCGGGTGAATATATACCTGGCGCGGGAGGCGACCAGATCGTGGTTGGCCTCCTCGCCGGCCGCCTGCATGAGCGCCTCCATGAGGTGGTAGAGGGGCATGCGGGTGGGCCGCAGGATCCTCCCCATGTGCAGCAGCAGCAGGCAGGTAGCGCAGTAGGCCACCATGCGGTCGGCCCCGCTGTCCCGCGCCTCCCTCCATTGCCGCAGGGACTGCAGCCCCATGTCGATAGGATTGTAAGCCCGCGCTCCGCAGGCTGCCCCGCAGCAGACCGAGAGCTCGCGGGCATGGGCCATCTCCACTACCTCCAGGCCCGCACGCCGCATCAGTTCGCGGGGCACGTCCGCATAGTGGCGTCCCAGGACCTTGGCGTGGCACGATTCCTGCACCACGGCCGAGCCCTTCCAGGGGTGGCTGAAGACCGTCTCGCCGGCGTCCACGCGCTGCAACAGCCAGTCATAGAAGTAGAGTATCTCGAAGTCGAAGCGCGCCCCGAACTGCCGGGGCAGGACGTTCGAGAGGATGTTGAAACCGGCGGTGCAGAAGACGTACATGCGCTTGATGCCGAGGTGCCGGAAACGTTCCTCCAGCACGCGTGCCTGCCTTGCCACAACGTCCATGATACCGAGGCGGTAATAGAGCTCGCCGCAGCACAGTTCCTGCGCACCCATGACCGTCAGGTCACCGATCATGGAGGTATCGAGCAGACATGGGAATATCTGGGCATTGCAGCCAGCGTAGAGGACGGTACCACCCGCCGCGGCCACCGCCTCGGGAGAGGACGCATTACGCTCCCACCCGGCCACCAGCTCCCGCTCCCGGGCGGTATGATGCTGGCGGGCGATGGTGTTGAAGTTCACTTCCTCCAGGGGCATGGCCAGCTGCGCCCTTACCGGCAGTCCCCTGGCCTGGTATCTCTGATACCAGCGATAGAGGATGAGCCCATAGGGCGAGCAATCGTTGGGACAGAAGACATTGCACGAGTAGCAACTGGCGCAGCGCGAGTCTACAAAGCGCGTTTTCTCGCCCCTGCGCAGCCGCCGTATCTCGTCCCGCGCCTCCTCCCGGCTGAGACCCATCACCTGGCAGCGGTAGAGGCAGTCCCCGCACTCCTCGCAGCGGTCATAATCGTAGAACAGCGACAGCTCCAGGCCATTTGCATCGGTATCCATGATCCCCCCATCGATTATCGTATACGAACCACCTCGACGGCACCAGAGGACTGGCGCATGCTTCTACGCAAAGCCCTCATCATCTGCCGGTGTGTTTCACACAGAGTATGAACCGGGACTTAATATTATCAGAAAGCACGTTGGCTTGGTAACATCGCCATCCGCTCAGCCCGGTGCCACATGTCGCTGCGGTGGGACGACACAGCAGGAAGACCTAAGGCCGTGTTCGTGATTTTTTTGGGTAGAATATATCTGCATAAAGCTGGGCGAGGCTGGAATGGGAGGTCGACATATGTCCAAGGTCATCGTCATCGGGGCGGGCATCGGAGGGTTGGCCTGCGGAGCCCTCCTGGCGAAAGACGGGTACGAAGTCGAGGTCTTCGAGAAGAACCCTTTTGTCGGCGGCAGGTGCAGCGCCACGGAGATGAAGGGCTTCACCATAGACAACTTCGTGCATGCCTTTCCCCTCGGAGGCAAAGGCCCGCACGCAGCCGTGGCGGCGGAACTGGGTGTGGACCTCGAGTTCATCGTCCAGGATCCGGCGGCCATGGTGGTTGACGGTCTCAATGGCGGGGCGCGTACTTACCCGCAACGGCTGGACATCCGTCCCCCTATGAACCGATTTCGCATGGCCATGAACATGGGAGTCAAGATATCCAACCTCTTCGGCGTCTACCGCCTCTTCCAGCGCATGCTCAAGGCCGAAGAGGAGTTCATCGCGTCCAAGGATGATACGACCATCAGGGACTTCCTGCTTGAATACACAGACGATCCCCAGCTGCACCGCTTTATCAACGTACTCTCCTTCATGATGTTCACGCTTCCCTACGGACGCGCCTCGGCGGGAGAGTTCATCCACTGTTTCCGCGACATGGCGGGTGCCGCCAACTTCGGTTACGTGAGGGGTTCTTCGGGGGCTATTCCAGAGGCCTACCGGCAGGGCCTGGAGAACAACGGCGGCCGTCTGCACCTGGGAAAAAAGGTACAGCGCATACTGTGCGACAGCGGCGGGGTCAAAGGGATTGCCACAAGCGAGGGGGATGTCGAGGGTGACGTGGTGATATCCAACGCCGGCATACAGAATACCATCGCCATGGCCGGGGAGGTTAACCTGGGCGGCGACTACGTAACGATGGCGAAGTCGCTTGTCTACTCGGACTCGGCGGTGGTGGTCAAGTATATCCTGGACGAGCCGGTGGTAAAATATCCCTTCATCGTCTATATCCCCGACGCGGACGCCGAGGAGATGTTCTTCTATACCTGCGCCGACAATATCCCCCAAGACGTATATATTTTCATGCCGGTCATAGATCTCTGGGACCCGGGCCTGGTACCCGAGGGCAAGCAGCTGATCATCGCCGGCGCAGCAGCCAACAACCGGCCCTCGCAAGGGGATTCGCACGCCATCATCGAGATCATGGAGAGGCGGATCTTCTCCCTCTTTCCCGGCTTCGAGGAGCACGTGACCTGGAGGGAGGAGGTGCATGCAGAGCATATCCAGGCGACGACGGGCCACCCCCGCTTCGCGGACTGCGTCGGTCTGGCCCAGATACCCGGGCAAGTCGGAGCCGGCAAGCCATCTCCCGCCACCCCCGTGCAGGGCTTATACCTTGTCGGGGCGGAGGCCGGCGCCAGGGGCATAGGCACCGAGCAGGCCGCGGCCAGCGCTTTGGCCGTTTCCGCGCTGGTCAGAGGGGGCCATCCGCTCTAACCCTGCCTGTGTACACGAACAAACCCATGTAAATGTGTTTGACTCGTAGTATACTTAATGGTAGCATAGAGTAAACAAATAGCTCGATTTGGTTCGAAAAGGCGGGCGGAGCAGAGAAGACTGGGACTGCAGGGGTGAGCAAATATGTCGATGGCAAAGGCGGTCCTCGATTTTTTCAAGATCAACCGTGAGAGACCCAGTCATATTGCTTGACTGGGCTTTTTATATAGGGCAAGTACGTACACAAGAAGGGAGACCAAAGCGGACGCAAGACGCGCAGGGCACACGAGGGGAGCAAAGAGTCCCTTACGAAGCGGGCACGAGAACCGGGACTCACGCGGCGTAGATATTTATCACCACTCTCCTTCATCATCTCAACCAAGACCTTACCGACGCCGCCCTCTATAAAAACGTTTTACCCGTCCGTTCGAGTCTCTCACAGTGGTTGCAGGAGGCGGACCGCGCGGCGCCTCCTCACCCGAAGGACGAGGAACACGAGGAGGTAGATGCGATGAGAAGGGCTACAAAATGGGTGGCTTTTACGGTGATCATGGCCATGCTTTCCATGTTCATCATGGCGGGATCGGTCGCCGCCCACGCTTGGTGGTGGCAGCCACCGCCGGAGGAAAACGAGCAGCCGGCCGAGGAGACCCAACCGCCGGCCGAGGAAACGGGGACAACGGAAGAGACCAGCGAAACCGAAGAGCAGATTTCCGGCAATATAGGTATCTGCGAGCTACTGGTCTGGGACGACAGCATCAACCCCGACAACGCGTACAGCATCGACGAACTGGTAGACGGCATCAAAGTCGAGCTGTGGCGCGCAGACATGAAAGATGACCGTACCTACGGCGACTATGTCTATGTCGGCACCAAGACGACGGGTCCCGGAGGTTATGGGATCTTTGGGACTTCCGGCGAACCGAGCCCCGTCTACGAACACGGATGGGCGGGCTGGAACGAGCTGCCGGTCAAGCCGGACAGGCCGACCAAGTACAAGATGAAGCTGGTCCTCGACAATACCTTCGATGCCCTGAACGGAACTGAGAGGGAATTCGAGCTCTGGCATTTTGGCTTGCTGTACTACAGATGGTTCTCTCCCATATGCCCCGACCCGGCCCAGCAAGGCTCGTATCAGATCGAGTCCACGACGGCCACCATCTCCGGGATCGTATTCTACGACACCAATGCCGACCTCATTCGCGAATGGCAGGAGAGAAGGCTTGAGGGTTGGAAGATAGTGCTCACCAACAAGTACGGCTGGAAGATCGCCTCCACCACCACGAACGTCAACGGTTACTATCAATTCCGCGGTCTCAGCCCGGGCACCTACAAAGTCTGGATCGATAGTGAGCGCGGCTGGAGGCAGGTCGCTCCCTATTACAAGCTGTGCACCTGGCCTCCCTGGGGCTGCGAGAAAGGGCACTACACCGTCCGTGCCGAGCGTGGCAGGTACTACTTCAGCAACGACTTCGGCATGATCGACATGAATGACTCCGTTTGGGCTCTGCTCTATTACGCCCTGTGGTATTACGGATTGCTGCAGTACCAGTTCCAGTAGGATCGAGAGAGCGTAGGGCCCCGGAAACCCGGGGCCCTTTTTATATGGGGTCAGCCCTCTATTTTCAACGTCGGGGGTCAGGCCTCCACAAAAGGACAATAATGAATCGCCGGATCAAGTTGAATGCCGGTAATGTGTTGCCGTTCTTTAATCCGCCAGGGGTCAGCCCTCCACATTCAACGTGATCGCCTACGATTGTGATCAGACGAG
>JAFGDU010000002.1 GCA_016931915.1 Actinomycetota bacterium | reverse complement strand
GGCGCCACCATGATGGCCCGCTCCCACTCCAGGGTGGCCTTGCCCACGCCGTAGAAGCCCTCGCCCTCTCCGCCGAGCAGGGCCGACGCCGGCACGCGGCAGTCGTTGAAGGCCAGCTCCGCCGTGGGCGAGGTGCGGTTGCCCATCTTGTCCAGCTCGCGGCTGACCTCGAAGCCCGGCGTTTCCCGGTCGACGATGAAGGCGCTGATGCCGTTGGCCCCCTTCTCCTTGTCCGTCACCGCAATCACGATGCACAGGTCGCAGATGGGGCCGTTGGTGATGAACATCTTGGAGCCGTTGATGACGTAGTCGTCGCCGTCGCGCACCGCCGTGGTCTTAATCGAGGCGGCGTCCGAGCCGGCGTCGGGCTCGGTGAGACCGAAGCAGCTGACCCACTCTCCGGTGCTCATCTTCGTCAGGTACTTCATCTTCTGCTCTTCCGTTCCCATATCCCAGATGGGGACTCCTCCGATGATGGTGTGGGCGCCCCAGGAGAGTGACACACCCGCGTCTGCGCCGCCGGCGCAGAAAGCGTCCATGGCTATGGCCGTGTCCAGGGCTCCGGCGTCGGATCCGCCGTACTCCTCGGGATAGGGCAGTCCCAGCAGGCCCATATCCCCCATCTTCTTCCATCCGTCCCAGAAGAACTCGCTGTTGCGGTCGTACTCCTCGGTGAAGGGCTCGATCTCCTTCTGCGCGAACTCCTTCACCTCCTTGAAGAACGCCTTCTGTTCCTGAGAGAGCTCGAAGTCCATTTCTTACCTCCTCTTACCTCATCCGTTTCTCGTGCGAGAACCCTCCCGATCTCACCCGTCTCCTGCTCTGCATTCACCGGCCCAGGAGGGCCCGGGCCATTACTATCCTCTGGATCTGGTTCGTACCGTCCCAGATCTGGTTGATCTTCGCATCGCGCATGTACTTCTCCACCGGGTAGTCGCGCATGTAGCCGTAACCGCCGAAGACCTGCACCACGTCGGTGGTTACGCGCATGGCCATATCCGAGCAGAAGGTCTTGGCGAAGGCCGCCTGGTTGGTGAACGGCATATCCTGCGTCTCCATCCACGCAGCTTTCATGTACATCAGGCGTGCCGCCTCGATATCCATGGACATGTCAGCCAGCATGAACTGGATAGCCTGGTTTTCCGCTATCGCCTTGCCGAACTGGACCCTTCCCTTGGCATAATCAACCGCCGCCTCCAGCGCTGCCCGAGCGATGCCCACCGAGTTGCAGGCCACGCTCACCCTTGCCTTGTCCAGAGTTATCATGGCGATCTTGAACCCCTTGCCCTCCTCTCCCAGGAGGTCGCTTGCGGGCACGCGGCACTCCGAGAGGATGACCTCGCAGGTGGTGGAGGCCCGTACTCCCATCTTGCGCTCCTTCTTGCCGCCGCTTATCCCCGGATTGCCGGCGGGGACGAGGAAACACGACAGCCCGCGCACTCCCCGCGAGGGATCCGTGGAGGCGAAAACCGTGGTGAGGTCGGCCATACCTCCGTTGGAGATAAAGCACTTGGTCCCGTTCAGCACGTAATCGCCTGAGTCGCGCACCGCCGTGGTCTTCACCCCCGCCGCGTCAGAGCCAACATCCGGCTCGGTCAGGGCCATTGCGGCAAGGGAAGGCCGCGAGGTAAGTTCGCCGAAATACTTTTTCTTCTGCTCCTCCGTCCCCGCCACCAGGAGCGGAGTGGTACCCAGGTTGTTGGCGCCGAGGATGGTGGCGAATCCGCAGCATCCCCAGGCGATCTCCTCGCCCACGATACAGGCGGTGAGGAAATCCATACCCTGGCCGCCGTATTCCTCCGGGACGTAGAGGTAGGTCATACCCGCCTTAAAGGCGGTGGCGATAAAATGCTCCGGATATTTCTCTTCCTCGTCGTATTCCGCCGCCACGGGGCGGATCTCCTTCTCCGCGAATTCACGGGCCACCTTCTGGATGGCCTTCTGCTCATCGCTCAACTCAAACGAGATCACCTTCGTTACCTCCCTGCTGCGATGTATGTCGTCGCCTCAATGCTACCGGCCACGGAATCTGTCATCTACCCTTGAACTCGGCCTTGCGCTTCTCCTTGAAGGCAGCCATACCTTCCTTCTGATCCTCAGTGGAGAAGAGGAGGGAGAAGCACTTGCGCTCGTAGGCCAGGCCGGAATAGAGATCGGTGTTCAGCCCCTCGTTCACGCAGGCCTTGGCGCAAGCCAGGGCCACGGCACCGTTGCGGATGCAGCGCCGCGCCAGTTTCTTCGCTTCCTCGAGCAGGTCCGCCGCCGGTACGACTTTGTTCACCAGTCCCATCTCCCGGCAGGCCTCAACGTCGTAGAAGGAGCCCGAGAAGATGAACTCCTTGGCCCTGTTTGGGCCGATGAGGCGCGGGAGTCTCTGGGTGCCGCCCGCCCCGGGGATGATGCCCAGGGTTATCTCAGGCATCCCGAAGACCGCCGTCTCCGAGGCCACGATCATGTCACAGACCAGGGCTAGTTCCGTACCGCCACCCAGTGCGTAGCCGTTGACGGCCGCGATCACAGGCTTGGGTATACGCTCGATCTTCTCGAAACCGGAGAGGTCGGCGCCGTAGGCGACGAGCATATCCGGAGCGTACTTGCCGGACATCTCCTTGATGTCGCCGCCAGCCGCGAAATCACCTTCGCCTCCGGTGACGATCACCGCCCTTACCTTTTCGTCCCTGGCCAGCATGTCCGCAGCATCACCCAGTTCGGCTATGAGCTCCAGGTTCAAGGCGTTCTTGGCCTCGGGCCGGTTGAGGCGTAAGAGGGCTATCCCCTCTTCATCCGTCTCCACGACCAGGTATTTGAATTCCATACAACCTCCTCGTCTATCCCATCCCCTCCCAGGAAAGATCTTTCGGATGATTAAGCCGGCGCGGCTTACGATCAGGGCTATCGGGGTTTATTCGAAGATATCGTCCTCGTCCTCTTCCTCTTCCCTTGCCAGTTCCTCTTCCTCCGCCACCTCTTCCTCGCCTTCTTCTGCCGCAGGGGCTTCCTCCTCGCCCTCGGCTTGTGAGCTGTCTTGCGGCACTATATCCGCCGAGGACTCTTTGTCCTCCGGTCCTGCCTTGTCCGGCTCGGCCGCAAAACGTCTGAGCCCGGCTGCCGGCTCACCGCTTGCGAAGCAAGTAGTGAAGCATTCCGTCTCGTACTCGAGGCCGCGGTTGATGTCCATGTCAAGGGAGTGGTTCAGACAGCGCTTTGCCTGGTAAAGCGCTATCCTGCCTCCCATGGAAAGTCTCTCCGCCAGCGCATCCACCGTTGCGGTCAGCTCTTCACCCGCTACCACTTCGTTCGCAAGACCCCATTCCACGGCCTGTTCCGCGCCCACGATCCTGCCGGTGAAGATCATATCGCGCGCGCGTCGCAGACCCACCAATCGTGCAAGCCTCTGGGTGCCGCCTCCACACGGTATCATACCCAGCCTGGCCTCGGGGAAGGCAAAGCGCGCCGCGGTAGATACCACCACAAGGTCGCAGGCCAGGCAGATCTCCAACCCGACCCCCATGGCCACACCGTTCACCGCCGCGATGGTCGGCAGAGACAGGTCCGCTACGCGGTTCGTCAGCATCTGGACCTCCCGGGAGCGGCGGCGTGCGGCCAGGGGCGTGGCGCGTTCCATGCCCGCCATATCCATGCCGGCGCAGAACGAATCTCCCCGGCCGGTAATGACCACCACCCTTATCTCCGCATCGGCTTCCACCCCGGACAGATGCGACCACATGGAGCGCATGGACATGGATGACAGGGCGTTCATGCGTTCGGGGCGGGAGAAGTAGAGCCAACCCACCCTTCCCTTCTTTTCGAAGACGACGGTTTCCTTTTCTTCTGCCATAGATCTCATTCCCTTGCCTGTAGGGGGGCGCACAGGCTGCGCCCCCCAGCTCGACGCGGTCTAGAGTTCCCAGTAACTCTCCTGCTTGCCGCTGGAATAATCGTAGTAACCCTTTCCCGTCTTCCTCCCCAGCAGTCCGGCTGCGACCATACGGCGCATCAGCGGCGGCGGGTAGAACTTCGGGTCGCCGGTGTCGTTGTAGATGGCGTTGCATGCGTTCATCAGCACATCTATGCCGGTCATATCGGCCAGTTCGAGTGGACCCATGGGAAGGTTGTAGCCCTTGCGCATGGCCTTGTCGATATCCTCCGGTGTTGCCACTCCCGCCTCCAGCATCTTGGCGGCCTCGACCCCCATGGGGAGATAGAGGCGGTTGGCGATGAATCCGGCGTGGTCCTTGAGTACCCTCACCGTATCCTTGCCCACGGACTGTGCCCATGCCTCTGCCGCCGCCATGGTCTCCTCCGAGGTCTGCAGACCGCGGATGATCTCGCACAGGCGCATAAGGGGGACGGGGCTGAAGAAATGGGTGCCCACGACCTTGTCAGGCCTTGCGGTAGCGGCCGCTATAGAGGAGATGGGTATGGCGGAGGTGTTCGTGGCCAGTATGGTATGCGGAGGGCATATCTCGTCGAGCTTGCCGAAGACCTCCTTTTTGACGTCCAGGTTCTCGAATACCGCCTCTACTACCAGGTCTGCATCGGAAGCGTCCGCCAGGTCCGTGGTGGTGGAGAGGTTTGCGATCGCGGTATCGTGCTGTTCCTGGGTGATCTTCTCCTTGGAGAGGAACTTCCCCAGGGAGCCCTTGATGGCCTCCAGGCCCTTGGTGGTGAACCTCTCCTCCACGTCATGCATCTTCACCTTGTAACCGGCGGAGGCCGACACCTGGGCGATGCCTCCCCCCATCAAGCCGGAACCGACTACGAAGACGTTCTTGATCTCCATGCTAACCTCCTCGCCTTCCGACGGCCTGTCGAACAGGCCTAAAGAGCCTGATTTCTTGGGTTTTCTCGCTACGCGCGAGCCACCGTGCAAACGGCGGTAAAAGTATATCACGAAAGCACCTTGTTCCCTAAGGCTGGGTCTCACGTCCGAACGTACACGTACCAGCGATCGTTTAAGCCCCTATGTAGGCATCTCGTCCGAACGTACACGT
>JAFGDU010000001.1 GCA_016931915.1 Actinomycetota bacterium | reverse complement strand
CCATGTTCCACCGCGACCAGCCCTCGCTGGAGCGCCCCGGCATCAGCTATCTGGGCCGCTCCATCTACGCCACCTTCGGCCTGGAAGGCGTCAATGACGGGCTGGAGACGACCGAGCGGGCGGAGCTGCTCGACTACTTCGTCGCCGCACTGATCGATGAGCCGACGGCCACCATCAGTGATACCACCGTCGACAACGCCAGCGGGTTGACGCGCTTCAAAGCCAACTTCCTCTCCAGCACGGATGCCACGCCCGTCGGGTATCGCTGGGACTTCGGCGATGGCAGCGACTACACCGTCTCCTTCCCCAATGCAGATGCCAGCCACACATACACCTACTGCGGGACCTACACCGTGCGGGTGGAGGTAGAGGACTGGTGGGGCAACTACGTCGTCGGCACCCAGAAAGTCAAGGTCGACAACTGTCTTGAGGGATGGGTGCTTTACCTCCCGGTCGCGCTAAGGGATTAGGGAGTTAGGAGTTAGGAGTTAGGAGTTAGGAGTTAGGAGTTAGGAAGCTTGACTGCGGTTGAGGGTTAAGCTACAAGTGGGGAGGGCGTAAGGCTCTCCCCACTTCCGTTATTGTAGGGTAATCCGCCGGATTGCCCGCGCGGGCCGACCACGAATAGGACACGAATACACGAATGGTCGCGGGACGACGTTATGCTCCCAGAGAGCATCCTGTAGGGGCGGGCCTCTGTCCCCGCTCGGACAGCCGAGCTGGTGCTCGGCGCCCCCAGAAGGGCGGGCAAGATGCCCGCGGTCCCGGTCAGGGAGCCTTCAACTCCAGGAGGTCCCAGCGGTTGCCGTAGAGGTCCTCGAAGACGGCGACGGTGCCGTAGGCCTCCTGCCGCGGCTCCTCCAGAAAGTGGACGCCGCGCGCTTGCAGGGCGCGATAGTCCCGCCAGAAGTCGTCCGTGTGCAGGAACAGGAAAACCCGCCCGCCGGTCTGATTGCCGATCCGGGTCGCCTGCTCCGGCGTGACTGCCCGCGCAAGGAGCAGCCGCGTTCCGGAAGAGACCGGCGGGGCGATGAGCACCCACCGCTTCCCCTCCCCCAGCGAGGTGTCCTCGATCAGGTCGAAGCCGAGCGTCCCCGTGTAGAACGCAATCGCCTCATCGTACTCCTGCACCACCACCGCGACATATCCGATTCCTTGCGTCATTTCCCCCTGCATTTCACGTTTCACGCCCCCTACGCCACCAGCAAGTCAACGAGAAACGCCAGCAGCCCCAAAGAGGCGCTCAGATACATCCCGCGCATTCCGGAGCGGCCCTCGGCGGGCGTCCGGCTCGTGAGCAGCTTCCTCAGGAAGAAGAGGGCCAGTCCATCCGTGAGGAAGATGATGACCAGAGTATGCAGGTTCAAGGCCCCAAAGACAACGGGCACCAGGGTGAGCAGGACGACCAGGACAAAGAGACTGCCCGAGATGCGCAGCGCCGCCTCTCTGCCCCGTGTGAGCGCAATCGAGCGGGAGCCGCGCTGGCGATCGCCCTCGGCGTCCATCGCATCGCCGGCAATCTCCTCGGCCAGATCGAACGTGAAGGCGATCAGGCTGAAGAGCCAGACCGTCCCGCTCCACAGCCGCCCCACCCCGAGGCCTCCCATCAGGAAGGTCGCGGCCACCGAGGTGCTCACCATCAGGTTACCCCACAGCCCGGCCGCCTTAAGCCGCCAGTTGTACAGGAAGCCGATGCCCCAGACAATCACGCCGACCACGAACGCCGCCGGGTTGAGCGCCCACGCCGCAGCCAGTCCCGCGAGCCCGGCGACGATCGTCAGAATGATCACGTCCGCCGTGGAGACCAGTCCCGCTGGCAAGGGACGCTCTGGCGCATTGATGCGGTCCACCTCGAGGTCGAAGTAATCGTTGGAGGCCATAGCGGAGGCAGAGAGGAAGAAGCCGCAGAGCGCACCGAGCACGGCGGCGCGCAGCGGCGGGAGCGTGCCCAGCGCCAGCACCTCGCCGATCACGACGCAGAGGGCTGCGGCGAGCGGCAGCTCCGGCCGGATGAGCCGGAGAAGGCCATTGGCCTTCCGTAGAAGCGGCATGGGGTTCCCGGAAAGCTTACTCATTCCCTGCACCTTTCACTTAATCAGGTCCACAGTTCCAAACTCGTCCATGCGGTCTGCTTGAAATAGAGTACGGAGGAATGCTTTGGACTTGATAGACTCGGACTTGAAGCCTCCCCAAACTACCGCAGAATAACCGAGGCAAGCAGCAAGCCCCTGGAAAAAGTAAGAAAGCAGCCTACTCAAAGACGGATATGCCGCCCGTCCGCCAAACCATATAGCTTCAACGACAGAACAGACGAGAGAAACGCCCCCATAGGCGAGGGAGAGAGCAAAGATAATCACTATACCCGCCCAACCCACCATCACTACAGGGTCGGACTGCACCGTAGCACAGATCGAACAGCCATTTACTTCAGGTTGGATGTCCCCTTCAAGTGCCGGCGGGCGCCAACCTCTGATGCGAAGGCGGACAATACGGTGGATCTTGAAATGGTAACCTTCAATTTCGCCCCAATACGGCGGCTCTTGTACCTGAGGTTGGATAGAATCGCGGCGCGGCGGCACCGGGAATCGATAGCTCCTCGGACGGCTTTGCAACTGAGACTCGGGGGAGGAATACGGCTCGGCATTTATTAACTTTCGCCAGTCCTCTTCTATCGCCGCGATCCTCTCCAGGTCAGGATCCACCGGTTCAGGCCCAACAACACTCTCCAATCTTTGCAATGCCTCTTCCGCACTGAGATACGTATGGACGGTGAGGCGTTCGTAAGGAGCAAGTATCATCGATCCTCCCATGAGCTATCGCCGTCACCCTGAAGCGACCTCTTGATCAAGTCCGCGGTCCCAAATTCATCCACACGCTCTGCCTGAAAGAGGGGGCTGAAGAATGACCGGGTCCTGAGCAATTCAAGCTTGACGCTGCCCCAAACCACCAGGTAGCACCAAGTGAGCCACGCAGCAACGCCCAGCAACTCACCCAAAGATGGAAATGAGTGCCATGCCCATTCGCCCAATCGTATAGTCTTAACAACAGCCTGTGCCACAGAAACGAAGATGATGCAGGCAGGGATGCCTCCCACAACCGCCGCAGACACCAGATCCATGGTACGGGGGTACACCGTCATCCCAATCGAACACCCCCTTACTTCAGGTTGGATGTCCCCCTCGATCCTCGGCAGACGGCGGCCCTTCGACCAGAAACTGTTGCGGCGGATCTTGAACTGCCAGCCGTCGATTTCGCCCCTATACGGCCGTTT
>JAFGDU010000026.1 GCA_016931915.1 Actinomycetota bacterium | reverse complement strand
TCAAGTTGAATGTGTAATTGGCATGGGGTTGAATGGTCTATCTATCTAGTGCAATGTGATCAGTTATAGTCGGGGGTCAGCCCTCCACATTCAACGTGATCGCGCACGCAAGTGGTCAGACGAGAACTTCGCCAGATCAAGTTGAATGTGGAGGGCTGACCCCTTACCACTCGAAGCCTATGGATGGGTCGTCATAGGAGATGCGCTCCTCATCGGGGTCGGCTGGATCGTAGCTCCTGGTCGTATGGTAAAAAAGCCCGGCAGGCTTATCTCCAAGCACCCTGTAACCGTGGGCTACCCCGGGGGGGATGACTATGAGCAGCGGCTTATGCTCGCCGGCGTAGATCACCTGCGTGCGTCGGTATGTGGGTGAATCCTCCCTCAAATCGTGCAGCACCACTTGCGCCTCTCCTATGGCCATGAACCAGAGGTCATATTGCTTGCGGTGCCAGTGGAAAGCCTTTATCACCCCCGGGTAGGTAATGGTAAAGGTAGTCTGCCCGAAACGCTCGAGGAGCTCATCGTCGTCACGCAATACCTCCAGCAGGTAACCGCGTTCGTCGCAGAAACGCATCAGCGGTTTTATACTGACGCCTTGCAATGCCTCTTTATACCGTTCGTCCATTAAGCATCACCCCAGTAAAGGTTAACGGAGCGAACCGCCCTATGGCAACCGATACATAAAAACTCGCGCCAGGTCTTTTATTTCGCGCTAAACAGGTTCGAACCTCCCGGCAATCACACGTCCGCCAGAAGTCTATTCCCGTTGGTAATAAAAGCGCCTTTCGTGATAAGTTTCTTATGTCCGACGGGATAGAGGATACCAAAAGGAGGATGGGAATGCGTGTTGTCATCTGCGGCGCCGCCGGTCAACTGGGGACTGACCTGGTACAGGTCTTCGAGGCCGAGGGCGAGGAGGTCATGGGGTTCGATCTCGACCTGGACATAACCGACCATGCACTGGTCATGGAGAAGATCCCCTCACTCAATCCAGATCTGCTCATCAACTCGGCCGCAGACCTCGACGCCGACCAGGCGGAACGCGATCCCGAGCCGTCTCTCAAGACCAATTTCACCGGTACCCAGAACCTCGTCCTCGCCTGCCTGGATGCGGGTTGCCCCATGGCCTTCATCAGCTCGGACTACGTCTTCGACGGCATGAAAGGTGCCGCATACAACGAGCTTGACGAACCGAATCCACAATCGGTCTACGGCAAAGCCAAGCTGGCCTCGGAGCGCTATATGGCCTCCTCCCTCCCCCGCTGGTATGTCTTCCGCACCCAGTGGCTTTTCGGAAAGGCCGGAAAACGCAATTTCGTAAAGAGCATCCTGCGCAACGTCAAGGAAAAGGGCAGCCTGCGCGTGGTCACCGACGAGGTGGGAACGCCAACCTGCACCGAGGACCTGGCGAAGATCGTCTACCGCGTATGTACCTCCGACTGGTACGGTCTCTACCACGCGACCAACGAGGGGGTCTGCTCCCGTTTCGAGTTCGCGCAGCAGATCGTCGACATCGCGGGATTCGAGGACGTCCCCGTCGAACCCATCGTCTACGCTGACCTCGACCTGCCCTGCCCGCGGCCGCCCTACTCCCCCCTGGACAACATGAACCTGCGCCTGCAGGGCTTCCCTCCCGCGCGGAATTACATGGAACCCCTGCGGGAGTATATAGAGTGGCTGCTGGAAAACGATGGTCTGTAGGAGGCAGGTATGTATGACCTCATAGTGACGGGTGCGGGGTGCGCGGGATGCGTGACAGCTGAAAGGACGGCACAGCGGGGATTCAAGACGCTCGTCCTCGACCGCCAGCCCTCCGGCAACCTCGGCCACACCTGGGTTAACGGCGTGGAGCGCACGGTCTTCGACCGCGTGGGCATCGCCATGCCCAGCGGCGAGGAGACCATGCCCTCGCCCCTCGTCTCCCGCCTCCTCGGACCCTCGGGAACGCATTACATCGAGACCACCTCCAGCCCCACCATCGAGGTGCGCATGAGCGTCTTTGCCCGCCGCCTGCTGGCGGACGCCATGGAGGCCGGCGCGGAGTTCCGGGAGGCAACGCCGGTGGCCAGGCCCCTCATGGAGGGGGACCGCGTGGCGGGCGTGGTCACCGCGTCCGGGGAGGAGATCCCCGCCCGGGTGGTCGTGGATGCATCCGGGTGGGAAGCTGTCCTGCGCCGCGAGCTACCCGAGACCTCCCCCATCCCACGCGAGTTCGACGAAGGGTACATGGTGACCGCCTGGAGGGAACAGAGGCGCTTCGGCCCCGAGGAGGCGGCGGAGGTGCCGCGCATTCTGGACATCCCCCCGGACGTCAACGTGAGCAGGGTAGGGTGGCGCGGGGGGTACTCCGTACTCATGCTGCACTGGGACCCCCGCGAGAGCGAACTCGATATCCTGGTCGGTTTCAGCCAGGCGGAGTCAACCGAATCGGCGGGGGAATACGTGCGCAACTTCTTCGCCGAAAAAGGCCTGGGTGGAGAGCGCATCTACGGTGGAGGCGGCCTCATACCCGTCCGCCGTTCCCTGGACGTGCTGGTGGACCACGGCATCCTCCTGGCCGGGGATTCCGCCTGCATGGTCATACCCGCCCACGGCTCCGGCGTGGCATCATCGCTCATAGCCGGCGACCTGGCCGCGCGCACCATCGCCCGCTGCCTGCGGGAGAACGACACCAGCCGCGAGAACCTGTGGGAGTATGCCGCCTCCTACCAGCGCGGCAGGGGCGCCCTGATGGCATACTTCGACGTCACGCGCGGACTCACGGACAATTTCGACCAGTCCGACATGGACATGCTGGTGGGTTTCGTGATGACCCCAGGAGACGTCGAGGCGGGCCTGCGGGCGGAACCCCTGGGCATCGACCTCAAGGACGCCATGCACAGGCTGCGCAGCCTGCGTCACCCCATCTTCACCACCCGCTTCGCATGGCTGGCCAGCGCGGCCCTGACCCTGAAGAAAGCCTACGAGGATTACCCCAAGCGCTACGACCCAAATCAACTGGAGGAATGGCGCGGAAGAATCAAAAGGGCAAGGAAACGCCTGGAAACGAGCTAGGGCAAGTTATTCATCTCACGTAATCGCTTGCCCTGCTGCTGGCCACGTAGGCGACGAATGACGACACCAGGGCCAGCCAGAGCCCCCAGCCCACGCCCTCCATGGTGGAGGCGAAGTCCAGGCCGGCGGCTTCCTCGTACCCCAGGCCTGCGAAGATCCTCAAAATGAAGAACAACAGCACCAGCAGGAGGCAGGAAAAGGAGAGTATCTTCATCGCCCTTTTCCAGATGCCCGGCTTGCCGATATCCAGAAATATAAACGCGTTGGCTCCCCACGCCAGGGCCGTCATTACCGCCACCGCTATGCCCTCCGGAAAGGTGATCCCTATCAGGGCGCGGGAGGGGTTCAGCCCCTTGCCTATCCAGGGGAGCATCGCCGATACGATGAGTATGATACCCGCGCCCATGGCCACGACGCTCCAGCGTATCGCCTGGCGTGGATCGGTGAGGTTGGGGAACCTGTCGCTTTCCAATGCTGCTGCGGTCTGTGAAACCGGCCTGGCAAGCCTGTGCGTTGACGCACCGCCGCCCACCGATGTCACTCGCCTGGTCCTCGCGTAGGGTGGCATATCCCTCTTGCGCTTGGCCTCCGCCTCCAGTTCCACCCATTTACTCCGCCCGTCCTCGGGGCCTAGCCCGGGTCCCACTTCTTGTGCAGCCCCATCCGCCGCTTCCGGCTCTCCCTGATAGATACGGGCTATGAGTTCCTTCCATTCCTTGTCCCGGCGGAAATCGTACTCCTCAGGGGAGCTTTCGAGCTCAACTTCCCCTTGCAGAAGATCTCTTGCCGCCTCCAGCTCGCTCTGCAGGGCGCTCTCCTTGTCGAAGCGCTGCTTCTCTTCACCGTCCGTGGCCATACCGAGGTCAGCGCGCACCCGCATGAGGTCTTCGTTGAAATCCTTCATGCTCGGATAGCGCTGGTCGGGCATTTTTTTCAGCGCACGGCCTACGGCGCGTACAAGGTTGGGCGGTAGATCCTCCCGGTATTCATCGAGGGGCACGGGTTCCTCGGAGGCAACCTTGAATATGATGGCGTAATCGTTCTCGGCGTCGAAGGGCCGCCTTCCCGCCAGGATCTCGTAGAGGGTGACCCCGAGGGAGAAGATATCCACACGGTGGTCGTAGGGCATTCCCTTGACGAGTTCCGGCGCGATGTAGTTTGGCGTTCCCATGATCACGTCCGTGTGGGTGCGATCGCTTACCTTCAGCATCTTGGCGATGCCGAAATCGGCCACCTTGATATTGCCGTTCTCCAACACGAAGATGTTGTCGGGCTTGACGTCGCGGTGGATTATCCCGTGGGAATGAGCGTAGTGCAAGGCCTCGCCGATCATGGGGGCGATACTCATCACCTCCTCGGTGGAGAAGGTGCGCTCGATAAGGATATCCCGCAACGTCTTGCCCTCGAGATATTCCATGACGATGAACTGGCGTTTATCGGCGGCGATGATATCGTGCACCGTAAGGATGTGTGGATGGGTTAGGCGGGCTGCCGCTCTGGCTTCCAGGCGGAAACGTTCCCTTATCTCCTCCCGCTCCTCGTCGCTGAGGTAATCGGGAACAGCCAGCTCCTTGAGGGCGACATCTCTCTCCAGAACGTTATCATGGGCGAGATAGACCCGGCCCATGGCTCCACGGCCTATCTCCTTTATTATGCGGTATCTTGCCTCCATACAAAGCACCAATATCCATCAGACCAATACTGCCCCGTCCTTCATGGGTTATCGACCGCTCACGTAACTAACATAAGAAAGCATTTACAGCCAATCGCGGGCAAATTAGTACGGGTGAAGGTAGCCTCCCGGTAGGCACTCCGCTGCTCTAAGGTCCCGCGATTCATGGCACGCTGGCGGATGCCAGTCATCAGTGGTGGAAAACAAACTTCAGCGTACCCAGATAGATCTCGTCCCCTTCCTCGAGTACCTTAGGCTCGAAGGCTTCGAGTTTCTCGCCATTGATGTGCGTGAAGTTGGTGCTGGAGAGATCCATGATATAGTAGCGGTCCTCTCCAAGTCGTGTCACCTTGGCGTGTCGCCTGGAGACCCCGGCCTCTACTCCAGCATAGGGCGTAAGGTCGATGTCGGGAAAAGAATGGCTCGCCGGGTCGATCCTGCCCAGCGTATACTCAGCCTTGTCGTCAAGGCTGATCTTGTGCTCTGTACCCTCAACCTCCAGAAATGCCATACCTTATTTGTACCAGGATTGATCCCCCCGGTAAAGGCAAAGCGAGCTCTAGTAGTGGATCTCCATGGCGCGGGGCGGGCACACCTTCACACACAGTTCGCATGCCACGCATTCCTCGTTGTTGAAAACCACTTCCATGCTGTCACGGTCCACGTAAAGGGCATCGGTGGGGCACACCGCGACGCATGCCCCGCAATGAGTGCATTTGAGTTCGTTACGCCTGATATCCTGGGATAGAGGCTGGACGCTGACTCCGCATGACTCTATATAGGCCATGCCGCGCTCGTAATCCTTCTCCTTCCCCGTTATCTCCAGTACCAGCAGGCCTTCCTCGCGCGGGGTGATGGATGCCTTGAGGATATTGAAGTCCAGGCCGAAGTCCCGCACCAGCTTGCTTACGATGGGCTTATCAACCTGCTCGTGGGGGAAGTGGAGTACGATCTTGTGGCGTATCATCTACTCCACCTCCTCCTCTCTTGCCGCGCACGGCAACAGCTGCACCGGTTGGGTCAGGAGGAAGCGGCCCTGCTCGATCCACTCCTTCAAGGTCGCCGCGATCTCCCTGGCACGGCTGTAACTTGAAAGCGAGGCCGTCGGCAACTCCCTGCCCTCCAGCTCGATAGCGCCGCTCTTGAGCTGGGCGTAGGTGACCTCTCCCAGGACCTTTCCGGTACCCTGGGGATAGTCGGTGGAGTAGTCCACTACCGGAGCGATCAGATCCTCATCCCGCACGCTGGCCGCCCTCACGACATCCTCGTCGAGGACGGGGATGGGCACGCCTATGCCCACAGCCAGGCTCGCACCATACCCGAGGATGGAGTAGCCGGTGAGATAGCGCGGACTCATCCCCTTGAGGTCTCCGATGACGGACAGGGTACCGGCCGGCCGCGTCGGCGCCCCGCTCGCTATGCGCGGGACGTCGGTATGGTGCTGGGTTCCATACCAGGCAACGTAGCCGACGCCGCCGCCCAAGAAGATACGGGTGCCGATACCGATGGTGCGAAAGAGCGGGTCGTTGAAGAGCGGCGACAGCTGACCCGCGCTGCTGTAGTTGGCGTTGCCGGACCCCGGCCGCAACACCCCCATGTACGTGTATATGACCCGGTCCGAGAGGTTGACGGCTACGTTGTAATTCTGATAGGCGTTACGGGGGTTGAAGAGCCACGCTTCCTTCACGTCGTCCAGGGTGATATCCCTCTCCCACTGGCGGTTGGGGTAACAGTCCGTACCGTAGGATTCGGCCCGCAGGTGCAGCGTCTTGCCTCCCACCAGGTCCTCTATCACATGGCCTCCACCGTAGCGGAACTCGCCCGGGAACACCTCGTTGAGGGGATCGTGCTCCGCCATCTCCGTGGCTCCGATATAGATGTCCACCGCCGCTATACCGCTGAAGACGGGTACGTCGTTGAGCCAGGCGCGTGAGATCCTTATACGTGGCTGGGCGTGTCCCACGTTGACGAAGGCTCCCGAGGAACACATGGGACCGAACGTGCCCGTGGTGACGACGTCCACCTTGCGCGCCGCTTCCTCGACGCCCTCCCTGTCCACGAGGCCTATGATCTCCTCGGCTGTGACCACTACCGCCTCGCCCTTTTTTATCTTCTCGTTTATCTCCGCGATGGTCTTGCCCATTCTATCCACCTCCCTTTTTCATGCGTCCCAATACACCTCGGGGGAGGCCGGGCATGGCCCATACGCAGGCCACCACCGCCTTTGCTCCGATCCAATCTTCTCTTCCAACCATCTGTCCGTCCTCGCCTTTCGCCTCCACCGCGCCGGGTCCAAGGGATATAAAACGCCGCCGGCGAAGGTGCACGGCGGCCTGTAGACCGTCTCTCCCGCACCGGGTACGGCGCCGCTGCGCGATACCCTCGCCTGTGATCACGGAGGCATCCGTCCTCGTCTACTCGCACCTGCTTTCAACGGGAAGCTCCGGGGCCATCTTCGGCCCGCCCGGCGCACCGGTTCTCAACTTCCGCCCGGCTCTCTGTAGCGCCTCCCGCGGGCTTACTCCTCCCCTTCATCGCCTTTCGCGGTGGTTATGATGTTGTCAATATTCCCCAATAAAAAAGGATATGGAAAAATGATACTTCCGCTGCCTGGCCGTGTCAAATAAAAGTAAACCGGAAGTCGTATGGTCATTCGCATCAGTATGTCATGAAGACGGCCCCGAACACATCGGCTTGGATCCCGGCCATGTCATTCAGCATCTCCATCAGCTCGTTCAGGTTTTCTTTGGCGGCCTCGAGCTCCTGCTCCGTTTTCTCCTCCTCCACTTCCCATATCTCACGGCTGGCTTCGTTGCCCATGTAATCAACATCCGCTTCCGCGCCTTGTCCTTCCTGTGTGGTTCCATCTCCTCCACCCAGCGCCAGGGGCAACACGGAGGGTTCGCATAAGACGGCCAGCCCGGCGCCGTCCGTCGCGGCTCCCTGCGCAGGTTCATAGGGCAGGTCTAGATCGACGGCGATGCCGCCCTCGAGATACTGTTCGGCCGCCTTCTCATCACCTATAGAGCGGCGCATCCCCTCGCAGGCGGCATCCTCAAAGCCCGCCTCTGATCCCGCCCCGATAAAGCCGTTGTCATGCACATACGCATTTCCAGCCTTACTGTCATCCCTCGAGGCCACGTTTTCGATGTAGGAAGCCCGCGCCTGCACGCGATGGTCCCGGATGGCGGTCAGCATGAGAGTTGACCCCAGCATAAGTGCAACGGTCGACATGGCGATGATCAGTATCGCCTTCCCCTTGCCTGTCTCTGCTCCCCTTTTCATCTTTCCTCCTCCTGGCTCTGTGCCGTTTACATACTCTACAACGCCTGCGGAAGCGGAATATCTACAGCGATTAGATGCTCTCCATGCGGCTTTGGGACAGCCCGAAGGTTAAAGCTACAGCGGGAATGGCTGAAAAAAGGGGAGGGTTGCTCGGGAACCAGTATCGCCCGGGCTTTTAAAGACCTGGAATCAGGGCTTAATCCCCTGCAACGTTGACTTGCACGAATAGCAGCGCGAATAATAACTCTTAACTCCCTGAAGCAGGAAAGGAACGCGGGATGATACGGCTTCTGGACGAAAGGGATCGGGACGAGGTGCTGGCGCTACTGGACCGGGACCACGAACTCAACCTCATCATGATCTATAACATCACCCACTTCGGGCTGGAGGACCGCGGCATCCCCTTCCAGGGGCGTTACTTCGCCGTGTTCCGCGAGGGGGCGATGAGTGGGGTAGCGGCCCTGTTCAACCTGGGCTCGCTGTTCATCTACGCCCCCGAGCCGGACCTGGCCCATGAACTCGCGGACCACATGGCAGGGCTGGAGCGTAAGCCCCGGTTCGTCATCGGCCGCAGCGAATGGGTTATACCGCTCCTGGAGAGGTTCTCCAGCCTGGGTCTGCGGGCAAAGGGGTGGGAGGAGCAGGAATACATGACCCTAGGCCCGGAGTCCTTCCGGCCTCGCTTGTCGCCCGAGGCCCGATATGCGGTACCCCGGGACCTGGAACGCCTGATGGAGCTGAACCGCGACTTCCAGCTGGAGTATTTCGGAGATCTTGACGAGGCGGAGGAGGCCCTGGGCAGGATGGCCGAGGTGCGTATGCGGGACTCCGGCATCGCCGTCGCGGTCATGGATGGAGAGATCGTCTCCAAGGCCGAGACCATGGCCCGCACCCCCCGGGCAGCTCTCATCGGAGGCGTGTACACCGTTCCGGCCTACAGAGGAAGAGGCCTCTCCTTCGCATGCATGTCGCTGCTGTGCAAGGCGATCCTGGACAACACGGGCAAAGCCTGCCTCAACGTGGCGATGGAGAACCTGCCTGCCCAGATCATCTACCGGGGCATAGGCTTCGAAAGGGTATGCGGTTACCGCATGGCTTATTTCGGCGTGTAGCGGTGCGCGGCCCAAAGGCTCAGGGTATCCTCGCGTAGAACCACGTCGTCGAACCAGACGCTGCCCCCTGCCTGCGCCTCCGGACTCCCCACCGTCCCCCTTGAGGAAGGCCGGTTTCCAGCTTGGATCGACGTGTCCGCCTGTCTGTTCGTTTGAGCAAGTGTCCCGGCTCGATAAGCCTATTCCGTCTGGCGGACGATGAGCACGGGACAGTTGGCGTGATGGGTCACGCGGTTGCTCACCGAGCCCAGGAGGAAGCCGCCCAGGGCTCCACGTCCGTGGCTTCCCATCACGATCATTTCGTAGCCGCCATCCTCCGCCTCCTGCAGGATCTCCGTGGCAGGATTTCCGAAGCGGATCATGGGGGTAACCTCCAGGCCGGCGTCCCGCAAGGGCTGGGCGCTCTCCGCCAGCATCTCCTCCGCACGCTTGTCCAGTTCTTCCCGCAGTTCCTCCGGCGGCGGCATCAACACCTCCGGCGCGATAAGGCCGTCGGACCAGAAGGCGGAGTACACGGGCTCCTCGACCACCGACAGCAGGGTCACTTTACAGGAGGTGTTGCCGAAGAGCTTCGCGGTAAAAATTATGGCCTTCTCGGCAGTCTCGGAACCGTCTGTAGGAAGCAGTACCTTGTCTAACATTTACCCTTTCCTTTCGTCCGCAGCCCATCTCACGGGGAAACCCTCCCCATCCCGACTTCCATGACCGAGCCGGATGCCGGAGGCTTCTGGTGCATCCCCAAGGTCATAGAACAATAATACGATATTATCGCGCCTGCCGGTTGAGCTTCGGAGCGTGAGAAAGGCCGACTCACAGCCGGCCTTTGACATCACCGACGATGTAAGAGCGGGCTATCTCTTTTTTCTTCTCCTCGCTCCCGCCGTTCCCGCCAGGGAGAGCAGTCCCAGGGTTAGGCCCAGGGCGAGCAGGGCCGCCCCGCTGCCCTGGC
>JAFGDU010000025.1 GCA_016931915.1 Actinomycetota bacterium | reverse complement strand
GTGCACGCCGTGGGTGCGCCCCACCATGGTAGTGGTCTTGAACTCCCCGGCCTTGTCCTTGAGGAGCACGGCCAGGTTGCGCGCCTCCCCGATTATCAGGTCCATGGCATCGCGCATCTGCAGCGCCAAGCCCGTATCCAGCACGTCCGAGGAGGTCATACCGTAATGGATGAAGCGGGCGCTCTTGCCCACGTTCTCCGCCACGTTGGTAAGGAAGGCGATAACGTCGTGGTTGACGGTCTCCTCGATCAAGGCGATGCGCGCGGGGTCGAAGGCTGCCTTCGACTTGATCTCCGCCAGGGCCTCCCTGGGCACCTCGCCGCGCTCGGCCCTGGCTTCTACGGCCAGGATCTCCACGTCCAGCCACTTCTGGAACCTGTTGCGCTCGCTCCACACTGCGGCCATCTCGGGCAGGGTGTAACGCGAGATCATTTTACCAACCTTTTCCAGTTATCTCGTCCGGCACAAGTATATTATGCCCCATAGAACCGGGCGATAACAGGGGCTTTTTACCCCTCCGCCAGGCGTTCGCGATAGTCTTCGAGGGCCTTGGCCACCGCCGCGTGCTTCAAGCCCAGGATCTCGCATGCAAGAAGCGCCGCGTTCTCCGCGCCATCGATGGCCACGGTGGCCACGGGCACCCCGCGAGGCATCTGCACCATGGAGAGCAGGGCATCCATCCCCCCCAGTTCAGGCGAGGAAACGGGCAGGCCGATCACCGGGAGTGTGGTCATGGAGGCGACGACGCCGGGAAGGGCGGCGGCCTTCCCCGCTGCCGCGATGAACACCTCCACGCCTTCAGAGCAGGCCGCGGCCACGAACTCCCGCAGCTTCTCCGGCTGGCGGTGAGCTGAGATCACGGCGGTCTTCACCCGCACCCCCATCTCCGCCAGCGTCTCCTCCGCGGGGGTCACCTTCATCAGGTCCGACTTCGACCCCATGAGCAGAGCGACCATGGGTTCGGCCATCTCCTTCACACCTCCAAAGTCCGCAGGGCGATATCACTGCGATAATAGATATCCGTAAAACCTATCATACCCGCAGCCTCGTAGGCCCTGTCGCGGGCGGCGGCGAAGTCCGCGCCGAGGGCGCTTACGCCCAATACCCTTCCGCCGTTGGTAAGGACCTCTCTCCCATCTCCGAGGCTGGTCCCGGCATGAAAGACGGTGACGCCCGCGAGGGATCCCGCCGCCTCCAGGCCGCTTACGGGGTAGCCTTTCTTGTAGGCGGCGGGGTAGCCGCCCGAAGCGATTACCACGGTCACGCAGGGGTCGTCCTTCCACTGCAGGCTCTTCCCGGCCAGCCTGCCCTCCACCACCGCGAGCATGGCCTCGACGATATCGCTCTCGAGGCGGGGCAGCACCGCCTGCGTCTCCGGGTCACCGAAACGCACATTGTACTCGAGCACCTTGGGCCCTTCCGCGGTGAGGATAATGCCGGCGTAGAGGATGCCCTGGTAATGGATGCCTCGAGTGGCCAGGGCCCGTGCCGTCGGCCGCAGGATCTCCTCCACGCAGCGCTGGTAATCCTCATCCGAGAGAACCGGCACTGGCGAGTAGGAGCCCATGCCGCCGGTGTTGGGCCCGCTGTCCCCGTCCCCGATGCGCTTGTAATCCTGGGCGGGAGCCATGGGGAGGATGTCCTCGCCGTCCACGAAGCAGAGTATGGAAACCTCCTGGCCCTCCAGGAACTCCTCGATGAGCACCTTCTCTCCGGCTGACCCGAAGGAACGGTCGAGAAAACATGCCTTCAAAGCCTTGTAGGCCGCCTCGTCGTCCTGGGCGATGACCACCCCCTTGCCGGCCGCGAGCCCGTCGGCCTTGACCACGTAGGGGGCTTTGTTCTTCAGTATGCAGGCCTCGGCCGCCTCGTAATCCGTGAAGACCTCGGCTTTTCCGGTGGGCACGCCGGCATCCAGCATGAGCTGCTTGGCGAAATCCTTGCTCCCCTCCATCCGCGCTGCCTCTCGGGTGGGCCCGAATACCGCCAGGCCCCTGTCCTGAAAGAGGTCCGCGATGCCCGCCACCAGCGGGGCCTCGGGGCCCACCACGGTGAGGTCTATCTTCTTGTCCTGCGCTAATCCGGCCAGGGCTTCGATATCCTCGGCACCTATATCCACGCATTCCGCTACCGCCGCCATGCCCGCGTTTCCGGGCGCGCACCAGATCGCGTCGACCAGGGGGGACTGCGCTATCTTCCAGGTGAGGGCGTGTTCCCTGCCCCCTCCTCCCACCACCAGGATCCTCATAAAACCTCCTTTAATACTCCGTTTCATCGCACACCTGCGTATCGATGAAGCAGAGTACTCATCCGCCCTTGCCACATCTCTATATTTTATGGCAGGCAGTGACAATCCTGCCCGTAGAAGCATAATGCGGTGACTTTTTCATGATCTTCTTCCCGAACGTACCCGTGCAGCCTTTTCCACCCCAAGCCTTGGGGCACCAGCTCTCGGGCAGATCTTGCTATGTCGACTATGACAGGACGCGATAATGCAATCAGCCATGATCCTGTACACCCCATTCGTATTATGGGGTGGTAGTGTAGAATACGCGATGCATGCCATTGTAAGTGGGTATGCAAAAGTGTGGGCTTATTCCTACAACGTTCGCGATGGCAAACAAACGGACGATGTTGCTCGGACGTGTGGGGGATTAGAGATCGAAGTCTCCCGAAGCCTCGGGTTGGTAGAGTATCTCCATTATCTCCAGCTTTCTGACGCCCGCTGGGACCTCCCACTCCACCGTATCCCCGACCTCGTATCCGATCATTCCCGTCCCTATGGGAGCAAGGATCGATATCCTGCCCTGCTCTATGTCGGCATCCTTAGGAAAAACCAGGTGAAATGCCATCTTCTCGCCCGTATCCAGATCCTTGAGACGTACCTTGGAGTTCATGGTTATCACGTTGGGGGGGATCTCTTTCGGCTCCACGATGATCGCCCTGTCCAGCTCCTCCTCGAGGTCGCCCAGGTACGCACTGTTCCTGCCTTCGGCCCTCACTTCCGCTATGAGCATCTTCAGGCGGTCCAGGTCGAACTGGCTTATGTAGATGTCCCTCTTCTTCATACCTGTCTTCCTCCTCTAGCGTAAAAACCCACCTCAAAGGCTTTCGAAAGATGGGTATCACGGTGGGACGGTCTTTATCCGACTATTATATACGACGGGACCCACATGATAAAACAGCCTTACGTATGCGGTCAGTATTCTCGCCTGAGCCAAGGAATTCATGCGATCCGATTCCGTTCGAGGCCTGACGATAATATGACCATTAGGCGTTCGTTATCAGGCACTGACGAGGTCTGACCCCAAAGTGCGTGCGTGATCCCGAAAGCGCGTCAGAGGGGGAAGTCGTCGTAGAAGAGGAGGCGGCCCTGGCGCAGGGGCTCCTCCATCCCGTCCAGGAGTATGGTCTGCTGCCTCTCCGGGCCGACGGAGATGAGCTTGATGGGAACACCGGCTTTCTCCGAGATGAAGTCGAGATAGTCCCTGGCCTCCACGGGCAGGTCCTCCAGCTTTCTCACCCCGGAGATGTCCTTCTTCCAGCCCGGCAGTTCCTCGTAGACAGGCTCGCAGGCGGCGAAATCGCCGCTCACCTGGGGGAATTCCTCGATGGTGCGGCCTGTGAGGCGGTAGGCCACGCATACCTTGAGGGTGTCGAACTCCGAGAGCACGTCCAGCTTGGTCACGGCCAGGGAGGTCAGGGTGTTGAGGCGCACGGCGTAACCGAGGACGACCAGGTCGAACCAGCCGCAGCGCCTCTTGCGACCGGTGGTGGTGCCGAACTCCTTGCCCACCTCCTGCATGATGTCTCCGGTGTCGTTGTCCTGCTCGGTGGGGAATGGGCCGGCCCCCACGCGTGTGACGTAGGCCTTGGTCACCCCGATGATCTCCTCCAGGTCCCTGGGGCCCACGCCCGCACCGGTGCAGACGGCGCCGGCCACGGTATTCGACGAGGTCACGAAGGGATAGGTGCCGTGGTCCAGGTCGAGCATCAATCCCTGGGCCCCCTCGAAGAGGACACCATGCCCCTCGCGTAGCGCGTCCTTGACCAGGATGGAAGTGTCGGCAAGGCACGGCCGCAGGCGTGCGGCATAGCCCTCGTACCTCGCGGCTATATCCTTCGCGTCCAGGGGATCCGCGTTGTAATAGCATGCGAAGAGGCGGTTTTTCTCCTCCACCGCCTCCTCTATCACGGCGGCGAAGCCAGCCGGGTCCAGCATGTCCTGCATGCGTATCCCGGTGCGGGACGCCTTGTCCGCGTAGGTGGGCCCGATGCCCCGGCGCGTGGTCCCCAGGCTGCGCTCGCCGCGGCTTTCGTCCTGCAGGCCGTCCAGGTTCTCGTGGAAGGGCAGGATGACGTGGGCGTTGTAGGATATGCGCAGCCTCTCCGCGTCCACGTCCATGGCGGCGAGGTTGTCTATCTCCTCGATGAGCACCGCCGGGTTTATGACCACGCCGTTGCCGATAACGGGCACGATATGCTGGTAGAGGATGCCCGAGGGGATGAGGTGCAGCTTCAGGGTCCGCCCGTCGCACATGATGGTGTGCCCGGCGTTGTTGCCGCCCTGGAAGCGCACTACCATCTGCATCTCGTCCGAGAGCAGGTCTATTACCTTGCCTTTCCCCTCGTCACCCCACTGGGTTCCGACTACTACAATCCCGGGCATACTTATCTCTCTCTTTTCCTCATGTTTTTATCTCCGCTGCCCCGCACGAAGAAATATTATAGCACTTGTTAAGGGTGGGTGCGCATTCTTCCAGCCCGAGCCTCGGACCTACTTACGATACGTATTCTGTACCCGAGCCCGGAGATAGCGGTCCTCGGTATGGGGCTACGCAGGGAGCGGAACGCAACACTGCACGGCGCAGCATAAACGGGCGGGAATGCAGCGGTGATCGAATGCCGGCGTATGCATGGAGCGGGGCACGAAGTCCTCGGACAGGGTGTTTTTTATTGGCTATGCACGGACGGGATAATGCTATCAGCCACGATCTCATACACCCCGTTGCATCTTCGCGTGGGTGCGCATTCTTCCGGCCCGAGCCAAGGGGCTCACTTCCACAACTACACGCGATGCAAACCTGCGGATGGGGTTGCTCAGACGTATGTGTTACCTGCTGAGGATGGAGCGGGCGACGACGATGCCCGAGGCCGAGGCCTGTACCAGCCCGCGGGTTATGCCCGCACCGTCACCGATGGCATAGAGGCCCGCCACCTCGGACTGCAGGTCCGTCCCCAGGCTGGGGCGCGAGGAATAGAATTTAACCTCCACCCCGTAGAGCAGGGTATCGCGTTTGTTAAGCCCTGGTGCGAGGTTGTCCAGGGCCTCCAGCATCTCCAGGATGTCGCTGATGTAGCGGTAGGGCAGGGCGAAGGAGAGGTCTCCCGGCGTGGCCTCGAAGAGGGAAGGGACCACCGTGGAACGGGCGACACGCCGCGGGGTGGAGCGGCGGCCATCCAGCAGGTCCCCCAGCCTCTGCACCAGTATCCCCTCCCCCAGGAGGTTGGCCAGGCGGGCGATGTACTTGCCATAGGCGATGGGTTCCTTGAAGGGCTCGGTGAAGGTGGTGCTCACCAGCAGGGCGAAGTTGGAGTTCTCCGTGCGCTGCTCCGAGTAGGAGTGGCCGTTTACGGTGAGCACGTCCCCGTAGCGCTCCACGCACACCTGCCCGTAGGGGTTCATGCAGAAGACCCGCACGCGGTCCTCGAAGCGGCGGGTGAAATAATGCAGCTTTGGCTCGTAGAGATCGTTGGTAAGGGGTTCCAGCACCGGCGCCGGTACCTCGACCCTGAGGCCGATGTCCACCTGGTTGTTCTGTACGCTCACCCCCAACCTCTCCATCTCGTCCGCCAGCCAGTCCGCCCCCTCTCTTCCGGGCGCCACCACCACGCTGCCCGCCAGGTATTCCTTGCCGTCGACCAGCTTGACCCCCCGCACGTGCCCGCCGTTGGTAAGGATGGCCTCCACGTCCGCCTTGGTCTGCACGTCCACCTTGCCGGTGAGGAAATCGCGCATGCGCACCAGCAGCTCGCGGCAGCGTTCCGTCCCCAGGTGGCGGAAGGGGCACGGGGTGAGTATGAGGTTTGAGAGGACGGCTTTCTTCCTCCACTCGGCGACCTTGTTGGACTCGTCCCCGAAGATCTGGCGGGGCGCCCCGAACTCCAGGTAGAGCTGGTCCACGCGGTCGATGAGTTCGCGCAGCATGCGCGTGCCGACGTATTCACCCAGCCATCCGCCCACGTCGGGCGAGAGCGAGAGCTTGCCGTCGCTGAAGGCGCCCGCTCCGCCCCAACCGCTGGTGATGGCGCAGGTCTCGCAGCGCTGGCACTTCCCCACCCGGGCCGGGCAGTCGCGCTTCTCGATATCCGGGCCCTTTTCCAGCATCAGCACCTTGAGGCCGTCCCTCTTCACCAGCTCGAGCGCCGCGAAGATGCCGGCCGGCCCGGCGCCGACTATGATGACGTCGTATTTTTCTTGCATGAGCACCACCCTATCTAGTATCGGTGTTAGCGGTGTCATATTGAAGACCTGCTTCCTAAGTAGGACTGCGCGCTTGTCTATCCCTCTTGCCGGGGGTCAGCCCTCCATTTTCAACGTCGGGGGTCAGGCCTCCACGTTCAACGTGATCTCTTATGTAAGTGGTCAGACGAGACCTTGTTATGCTCGGGTCTAAGATCGGCTGGGGTCTCCATTTTCCACGCCGGGGGTCAGGTCAACGCCGGGGGCCAGGTCAACGCCGGGGGTTAGCCCTCCACGTAGACCGAGGCGCCCATGCGGGTGAAGGTGAAATCGCCGTTTTCGTCCACGCCCACCTCGATGAGGTCGCCCTCGGTAAAATCCCCCTCCAGCAGCCTGCGCGCCAGGTTGTCCTGGATCTGGCGCTGGATGACGCGCTTGAGGGGGCGCGCCCCGTAGCTGGGGTCAAAGCCCTCCGCGGCCAGGGTCTCCTTGGCCTTCTCGGTGAGGCGGATGTCCAGCTTGCGGTCGGCCAACCGCTGGCGCAGGTACTCGATCTGGATATCGACGATCTGCTTTATCTCCCCCATACCCAGGGGGTTGAAGACGATGATCTCGTCCAGGCGGTTGAGGAACTCCGGCCGGAAGTGAACCTTGAGGTTCTCCATGACCATGTCCCTGACCTCGCCGGTCTCCTTGTCCGCAGTGTCCTGGTAGAGGTGGCTGCCGATGTTGGAGGTCATGATGATCACCGTGTTCTTGAAATCCACGGTGCGGCCGTGCCCGTCGGTGAGCCTCCCGTCGTCCAGGATCTGCAGCAGCAGGTTGAAGACGTCGCCGTGGGCCTTCTCTATCTCGTCCAGCAGGATGACGCTGTAGGGCCTGCGGTGCACCGCCTCGGTGAGCTGGCCGCCCTCCTCGTAGCCGATATAGCCGGGGGGAGCGCCGATGAGGCGGGAGACGGTATGCCGCTCCATGTACTCGCTCATGTCCAGGCGCACCATGGCCTTCTCGTCGTCGAAGAGGAACTCGGCCAGGGCCCGGGCCAGCTCGGTCTTCCCCACCCCGGTGGGGCCCAGGAAGAGGAAGGAGCCGATGGGCCGGTTGGGGTCCTGCAGGCCGGCGCGGGCGCGCCGTATGGCGTTGGAGACCTTCTCCAGGGCTTCCTCCTGCCCCACCACGCGCTGGCGCAGGCGGTCCTCCATGCGGATGAGCTTCTCCACCTCGCCCTCGAGGAGCTTGGACACGGGGATGTGAGTCCACGTAGAGACCACCTCGGCGATGTCCTCGTCGTCCACCTCCTCCTTGAGCATCTTGCGGTCCTTCTGCAGCTCGTGCAGGCGCGCGTTCTCCGCCTCCAGCCTCGCCTCCAGTTCGGTGGATTCCCCGTAGCGCAGGCGGGCGGCCTTCTCCAGGTCTCCTTCCCGCTCCGCCCTCTGCTCCTCTATCTTCACCTGTTCCTGCTTCTCCTTGAGCTCGCGGATGCGGCCGATGCTGTCCTTCTCCGCCTGCCAGTGGGCCTTCATGTCCACGGACCTCTCGCCCAACTCGGCCAGCTCGGTCTCCAGCTTATCCAGCCGCTCCTTGGAGGCCTTGTCCTTCTCCTTCTTCAGGGCCTGCTTCTCTATCTCCAGCTGCTTGATGCGCCGCTCCACCTCGTCTATCTCGGTGGGCATGGAGTCGATCTCGATGCGCAACCGCGAGGCGGCCTCGTCAACGAGGTCGATGGCCTTGTCCGGAAGGTAGCGGTCGGAGATATAACGATCTGAGAGAACGGCCGCCGCAACCAGCGCGGAGTCCTGCACGCGCACGCCGTGGTGGACCTCGTAGCGTTCCTTCAATCCCCGCAGGATGGCGATGGTATCCTCCACGTCCGGCTCTCCCACGAGGATGGGCTGGAAGCGGCGCTCCAGGGCGGCGTCCTTCTCTATGTGCTTGCGGTATTCGTCCAGGGTGGTGGCGCCGATAGCGTGCAGCTCGCCCCGGGCCAATGCCGGCTTGAGCATGTTGGAGGCATCAACCGCCCCCTCGGCCGCCCCGGCTCCTACCAGGGTGTGCATCTCGTCGATGAAGAGGATGATCTCGCCCTCGGACTCGATGATCTCCTTTAGCACCGCCTTGAGGCGGTCCTCGAACTCGCCCCGGTACTTCGAGCCGGCGACCAGGGCGCCGATGTCCAGGGCTACCACGCGCTTGTCGCGCAGCCCCTCGGGCACGTCACCCTCTACGATGCGCTGGGCCAGGCCCTCCACGATGGCCGTCTTGCCCGTGCCCGGCTCGCCGATGAGCACGGGATTGTTCTTGGTGCGGCGGGAGAGCACCTGCATCACGCGGCGTATCTCGGCGTCCCGGCCGATGACCGGGTCCAGCTTGCCCCTGCGGGCGAGGTCGGTGAGGTCACGCCCGAAACGCTCCAGGGACTGGTAGCGCCCCTCCGCCTCGGGGTCGGTGACCCTCTGGCTTCCCCGCACCTCGCTGAGAGCCTTGAGCACGCTGTTGCGGTCTATGCCGTACCCGCGCAGGATGCCCGCTCCCGCGCCCTTCTTCTCGTCCGTGATGGCCAGGAAGAGGTGCTCGGTCGATATGTATTCGTCCTTCATCGCGTCAGCCTCGGCCAGCGCTCCCTCGAAGACGGTGGAAAGGCGGGGCGAGATCTGCACCTGCCCCACGGCCCCGGTGACCTTGGGGATGCTGCCGAGCTCCGCCTCCACTTCGCTCGCGATAGCCGCGGTGTCGGCTCCCAGCTTGGCCAGGAGGGAGGGCACCGTGCCGCCTTCCTGGCGCAGCAGGGCCAGGAGCAGATGCTCCACCTCCACGAACTGGTTGTTCCTCTCGCCCGCTATTTTCTGTGCATCGGCGACGGCCTCCTGCGCCTTCACCGTTAGCTTGTCAAATCTTACCATGCAATATCACTTCCCTACCAATATCACTCTCGCCCCGTTCTTTTTCCCGAAGGGTGGGGTCAGCGTCTTGCGTTTCGCTTTACTTACATTCCTATCTTTCTTAAAGACCCGCGGCGAAATGCCAAGACCTGAACCCATTCACCATTACCTACTAACCAACGTTTCTTTCTATTTCCCGAAGAAGCCGGTCCTTCTTTTAAGCATGATCTCGCCACGCTGTACCGGCACGATGTCGTTGCGGAAACTCTCCCTCACTTCCTGCACCCGGTTCTCAACGTCCTCGCGCAGGCCTTCGAGCTCCTCCTCCAGCGACTTCATGCGCGCACGCATACCCTCGATGCGGCTGCGCATATCCATGATCATCTTCACGCCGGCCAGGTTTACTCCCATCTCCTGGGTCAGCTCCTGGATGAGCCTGCAGCGCTGGATATCCGCCTCCGAATAGCGCCTGCGGTTGTGCACCCTTGCGGGGCTTATCAGTCCCTTGCGCTCGTAGATACGCAGGGTCTGGGGGTGCACATCCGCCAGCCGTGCAGCAACGCTTATGATATAGACCGGCTCTTCATCCGTTTTCTTCGCATCCACTCTCCATCACCTACTCGCTCAGGAAGGCGCGGGGGTCTTCCTTCTCCAATTCCTGGAGCTTCTTCACCAGCTCCTTCTCCTTGCCCGTCATCTTCTTGGGGACGACAACGCGGGCGGTGACGATCATATCGCCGTGCCCCTTGCCCTTGGGCTTGGGCGCGCCCTTGCCCTTGAGCTTGAACTTGCGGCCGTCCGTCGTGCCCGCCGGTATCTTCAACTTGACCCTCCCGTTGATGGTGGGGACCTCGACCGTCGTCCCCAGGGCCGCTTCGGGGAATGTCACCGGCAGGTCCAGAAGTATGTTCGAGTCCTTGCGCTTGAAAAACTCATGCGGCTTCACGTGCACGTTCACGTACAGGTCACCCGGCGCTCCTCCCAGGGGCCCAGCCTCTCCCTTGCCGGGAAAACGTACCTTGCCGCCGTTCTTTATCCCCGCAGGTATCTTGACCTTGATGTTGCGCGGCATCTCCACTGCACCAGAGCCGCGGCAGGTCTCGCAGGGATCCTCTATCACCGTGCCCCTGCCGCCGCAGGCGGGACACGGGCGCGAGAACGCGAACGGCCCCTGGTTCTGCGAGACCGATCCCCTGCCACCGCAGGTGGTGCAGGTCTTGGGCAGGGTGCCCGCCTTGGCACCGCTCCCCTTACAGGTGGGACACGCGCTCTTGCCCCTGATGGTCAGGGGAACGGTGATGCCGGAGAGGGCCTCGTCGAAGGAGATGTTCACGTCCGTCTGGAGGTCCCTTCCCTTCGGCGTCTGCCTGCGCCGGCCTCCGCCCACACCTCCGCCTCCGCCGAAGAGGTTGAAGAGGTCCCCCAGGTCCCCGAGGTCTCCCAGGTCTCCGGAATAGGTATAGGAACGCGATCCGGGCCTGCCGCCCGCGGCACCGAAGTCGAAGGGACCGAACCCGGGTCCCGGCCCGCCTGCGCCGGCGAACATGCCGCCCGAATCGTACTGCTTACGCTTCTCGGGATTGGAGAGTACTTCGTAGGCCTCGGATACCTCCTTGAACTTCTCCTCCGAACCCTTATCGCCCGGGTTGGCATCGGGGTGGTACTTACGGGCAAGCCTGCGATAGGCATCCTTTATCTCCTTCTCGGACGCCTTCTTATCCACCCCTAAGGTTTTATAGTAATCCTTACTCCCATTCATAACTTTCTTACCACCCAACGTTCGTTCTGTTCCCCGTAGGGTGGGGTCAGGTGCCTAAGTTTCGCCTCGCTCAGACTTCTTCCATTCATAAAGGTCCGTGGCGAAATACCAAGACCTGAACCCATTCACCATTACCTGCCACCCACGTTAAGCGGCGGAGTAATGCCTTGCGTTTCTCCTTACCAACACCCTTCCCTTTTCAAAGGTCCGGAGCGAAATGCCAGTACCTGAACCCATTCACCATTACCTGCCACCCACGTTTTGATACCGCTTAACTGCACTTGCTCACCGTCGCCCGCGCCGGGCGCAGCAGGCTGCCCTTGTATCTATATCCCTTCTGGTGGACTTCCACCACCGTCTCGTCCTCGTGGTCGTCGCTCACCACCGCCATCACCGCTTCACACTCCTCCGGGTTGAAGGGGTGACCCTGGGGGTCGATCTCCTCCAGGCCCTCCTGCTTCAGCAGCGCCATCATCTGTTCGTAGACCATGCGCACGCCCTGGGCGAGGCGATCGTCGCGGTCGTCACAGGCCTCCAGGGCCATCTCCAGGTTGTCGATTACCGGGAGCAGCGCCGTTATGAATGATCGGTTGGCCTGCTCGATTATGCGCGTCTGCTCCCGCAGCATCCTCTTGCGATAGTTCTCCAGCTCAGCCCGGTTTCTCTGGGCGTCGTCGAGATAATCCTTAGCCTTGACCTCCGCTTCATTCAGGCGGCCCGCCATCTCCACTACCTTGTCCTCGAGTTCCTTCTTGGTCAGGCCGTGCAGCTCGTGGCGCAGCTCATCCATGGGATCGGCGGTCTTTTTCTCCCGGCCCGTTGCCGCTTTGCCCGGGTCGTCCGCTACTTTAATCTTTTTCTCCTTTGCTTCTTTTTTATCTTCACTCATCTGTTTTTCACCTCTTATTTGCCCCCCGGTTTCTATGGTTGGGGGCTGGTCGCAACGGGCCAGCCCCACTCACAGTGCCCCTTATCACAAATGCTCCTGTCTGCTATATCCTATGCGTCACGGCATTTACGAAGCGGCGCACTTTACCGTGCGGGCGGGAGATCATCCCGCTGTTTCTCCCTCTACCTTGATGGGGATCTGCTTGGGTTTCGCCTCCGCCGCCTTGGGCATCTCTATCCTGAGCACGCCCCCGGTGACGGATGCCGCCACCTTCCCCTCATCTACCTTGCGCGGCAGGGGGATGTTGCGCTCGAAGTAGCCGTAGGCCCGCTCGATGCGATGGTAGTTCTCCTCTTTTACCTCTTGCGAGAACTTGCGTTCGCCCTTGATATGCAGGATATCGTCCTCCAGGGAGATCTCGATATCCTTGGCCTCAAGGCCGGGCAACTCAACCTCGACGGTGAGTTTGTCATCGCTCTCGTACAGGTCAAGGGCTGGTGCCCAGGTGGCGGCGGTTTCCACCGTAGCCGGCATCTCCGCTCCCCTGAAGAAACTGCGCCGGAAAAGGCTGTTCACCTCGTCCTGCAGGTTCATCAGGTCCCGGAACGGGTCCCATCTCACGATAGCCATGCTTCCTCACTCCTTTCCTTTTTTATCCTCAAGGGTGAGCCGTCCGTTCAACCGCCTTCCAGTGCCTTTACCGCCCCGCGGTGCCGGACGGCTTCACCCTGTTATCCCTCTGACTTACATCTCCTCGTATTCTGCTTCGTCTATTACCTCGCCCTCGGCTTCCTCGGTGGCGCCGTAGCTGCCGTCGCCCTCGGGGCCCATGTGGGCCTCATCCGTCTTCGTCTGAGCGTACATGTGCTCGGCCAGTTTGTAGGAAGCCTGCATGAGGATGTCCGTTTTGCGCTTTATGTCATCGATATCCGAGCCCTTGAGGGCCTCTTTCACATCCTCCAACGCCGCCTCTATGGCCTTGCGATCCTCGGGAGATACTCCCTCTCCCAACTCGCCCAGGCTCTTCTCGGTCGTGTATACCAGGCTGTCGGCGTTGTTGCGCACGTCCGCCTCCTCGCGCTTGCGGCGGTCCTCCTCAGCGTGGGACTCGGCGTCCTTCACCATCTTCTCGATCTCGTCCTCGTTGAGGCCGCTGGAAGCGGTGATGGTTATCTTCTGCTCGTTGCCGGTGGCCAGGTCCTTGGCCGAGACGTGCAGGATGCCGTCGGCGTCGATGTCGAAGGCCACCTCTATCTGGGGCACTCCGCGCGGAGCCGGCGGTATTCCCACCAGGTTGAAGTTACCGATGAGCTTGTTGTAAGCAGCCATCTCGCGCTCACCCTGGTAGACCTTGATATCCACGCTGTTCTGTCCGTCGGCAGCCGTGGTGAAGATCTCGCTCTTGCGTGTGGGGATGGTCGTGTTGCGCTCGATGAGCTTGGTGAACACGCCGCCCAGGGTCTCGATACCCAGGGAAAGGGGCGTAACGTCCAGAAGAAGGACGTCCTTGACCTCGCCCTTGAGCACTCCCGCCTGGATGGCGGCACCCATGGCCACTACCTCGTCGGGGTTGATGCCCTTGTGGGGCTCCTTGCCACCGCTGAGCTTACGTACCATCTCCTGCACCATGGGCATGCGCGTGGAGCCACCGACCAGGATCACGTGGTCGATGTTCTTGGGGTCCATGCCGGCGTCCTTCATGGCGCGCTTGAACGGGCCCACACACTTCTCCAGCAGGTCGGCGGTCATCTTCTCGAATTCCGACCTGGAGAGGTTCATATCCAGGTGCAGCGGCCCGTCGGGGGTCGCGGTCACGAAGGGCAGGTTGATATTGGTCGAATTGGTCGTCGACAGCTCTATCTTGGCCTTCTCGGCCGCTTCCTTCAGCCTCTGCAGGGCCATCTTGTCCTCACGCAGATCTACGCCGCTGGTGGACTTGAAGTCGTCCGCCATCCAGTCGATGATGCGCTGGTCCCAGTCGTCGCCGCCCAACTGCGTGTTGCCGGCGGTCGACTTGACCTCGAACACGCCCTCCCCTATGTCCAGGATGGACACGTCGAAGGTCCCCCCGCCCAGGTCGAAGACGAGGATGGTCTGGTCGTTCTCCTTGTCCAGCCCGTATGCCAGGGCTGACGCGGTGGGCTCGTTGATGATGCGCAATACGTTGAGACCGGCAATACGTCCGGCTTCCTTGGTGGCCGTTCGCTGGGAATCGTTGAAGTACGCCGGTACCGTGATCACGGCGTCGGTGATCTTCTCGCCCAGATACTCCTCGGCGTCCGCCTTCAGCTTCTGCAGGATCTTGGCGGAGATCTCCTGTGGACTGTATTCCTTGTCCCCAAGCTTCACCTTTTCCGTGGTGCCCATCTTCCTCTTGATGGACGCGACGGTGTTATCGGGGTTGGTAACGGCCTGGCGCTTGGCCACCTGGCCGACCAGCCACTCTCCCGTCTTGGATATGGCCACCACCGACGGTGTCGTCCTGCCGCCCTCGCTGTTGGGTATGACGACAGGTTCGCCACCCTCGAGAACCGCGACTACCGAGTTGGTGGTGCCCAAGTCGATACCTACTGTTTTTGCCATTTCAATACTCCTCCTTCACTATGGAAATATGCTTGTATCCCAACTTAGTACTTTAGTCCTATCTAAATATAACTCTTGATAATAATGTTGTCAAGACTATTTATAGCACTAGTTTAGCAATCTGGGATACGGTCAAACTGTTGCTATTGTTGCAGCTAAATGGCTTTTATAAACGTGGAAGAGCGCGGCTGCGGAACATACCCTTGACCGGATTTCTCAGGTGAGAACGGCATTTACGCCGTAGACGAAATAGAAGATCAACATCCCCAGGATGGGATATACGAGCAGTCCGGCGTTGAAGCGGATATGGGGAGGGCGCCAGAGCAGGTGCATCCCTATGGTGAAAACGATCGCGCCGGGAAGGCCCAGGACGATGAAGAGCTTGAATATCCCGGGAGCGGGCAGGACCAGGCTCACGACCGTCACCGGAATCAGCAGTATGCACATGGGGATCATGGCATCGATGGTGCGCTTGGCGCCGAACACCACCCCGGTGGTGCGAAATCCCGCCGCCTCGTCGAAGGGCA
This sequence comes from Actinomycetota bacterium, assembly GCA_016931915.1. Lineage (GTDB taxonomy): Bacteria > Actinomycetota > Geothermincolia > Geothermincolales > RBG-13-55-18 > SURF-21. The sequence goes on along the minus strand of JAFGDU010000025.1, from coordinate 14,520 downwards.
CGTCGTTGGCCATGCTCGGCATATAAAGGGTGGCAGAGAAGAGAAAGCCGAAGACCAGGGGCCAGGCGGGCGGCCAGGTCGTGGGGTTTACCGCCTTCCATCCCGCGATCAACAGCACCACGGCTCCAGCCGCATTGGTGATGATATCCAGGAAGGGCCTGTTCTTGAAGCGGAACCAGGGATGGGAGTAGAGGATGCCCAGGATGAGCACGGAAGCGACCATGTATATAGTGAACTGGATGTTGACCAGCAGGGAGAAGCCCACGCAGCCTATTCCCGTCAGCATAAATAGCAGGACCGTCTCCAGCTTACTCATCTCCCCCGTGGCAAAAGGCTGGTCAGACATGTGCAGGTCCCCCTTGTACATGTCGTTATGCAGCCGGTCCGACTCCACGTCCGCGTAGAAGTTCAGGGAACTGGAGAAGAACGAGCCGCAGAGGAATCCCAGGTACATGCAGGCTATCTTGTATCCCGGCATACTCCCCCCGGTTGCCGCGGAACAGGCGAAACCGAGGGTGGTGGGAAAGATATAGATGAACATGGTCTTGATGCGGAAAAGGATGAAGTACTTGCACAGATAAGCGTCCAGTCCAGCCCTCTTGTCCATACCTTGCTCCTCACGCCCTGGATACTGCATCAAGTAAAACAGATATGGCCAATGCGTTCAATACATCTTTAGTCTGAAGTCACTAGCAAGTCTGAGGTCTGAAGTCTGAAGTCTGAAGAAGCCTAAGTAGGGTAAGGAATGGTTATCCTCGAGATCTTATGGGAATCGGTGTATCAATCTGCCTTGACTGCGGGAAAGAGGCCCTCTACGGAGCGGAGGACATTCCAGAAGACCACCGCCGCCTCCTTCTCCCTGCCCACCCTTGCTATATCGAGCTCGAAGAGGAACCGCGTTGAGAACGCGGTGCAGACGTCCCCCGCCCTGGGATTTGCCGTGATCTCGTCCCCCAGTGCCTCGCGCAGCGCCACCGTGGCTACCTTGCCGGACACGATCATTATACGCGGCCTGACGATGAAGAACTCATCCGCGAGGAACCCCGAACAGCGCCGCAGATCGCGGCGTGTCACCTTGCGCAGGGGACAGCGCAGGGCCGTGGTGAAATAAGCGTCTGCGAGATCCCACCCCAACTCGGCGTCAGCTTTCTCCACCAGCTCATCCCGCCAGGCCCCCCACGGATTACCCTCCGTCGCCCCCGGACCGGGCATACCGGCCAGGAGCATCATGCCCGCTCCCACCGGACCGCTTCCCGGCAGGCCTTCGCCTCCACCCTGACAGTTGCTGCACTGCACCACGGCCGACCTCACGCCCTCCAGGTCGGCCTGGAGCTTCTCGCGGATGGAAAGGCCGACGTCGAACTCCTCCCCCTTCACGTCACCCGTCATCTCTTCATCTCCCAAACCCAACCTCCGTCCGCTCCATCTCGAATGATCGCCCCGAGCACCTGCTTCAGGAATCCTCATGCCGCAATCAACTCGGATTATAAACCCGTGCGGCGACCTTTTCTCCCGCATTTCCGCACTCCGTCCCCACCCGACACAGGGACGCGCGGGAGAGCGCCGGATGCTATACACCATGTAGTATGTGATTAATCAATGAGACTACAAGATATTGACATTGACTATATATATGGATTATCATAGCCGCAAATATACAAAATGTGGGCTGTGAGATGAGGAGGGGATGCTTTGCCGCCGGTTAAGGAAAAGACCAGGCCTGTTTATTGCTTGGAAGTCTCCTACGATGAGATGAGTGATGAAGACCTGATAACCTGTACCCGGCGTGGAGATTCTCAAGCCGAAGCTTATCTTCTCAACAAGTACCAGTATCTCGTGCATGTCAAGGCCAAGTCCTACTTCCTGGACGGCGCCGAGCACGACGATACCATCCAGGAAGGCATGATCGGCCTTTACAAGGCGATACGCGATTACAAGTTCAACGACATATGCTCCTTTCGCTCCTTCGCCGTGCTCTGCATCACCCGCCAGATCATCACGGCAGTGAAGACTCACACGCGCAAGAAACACAACCCCCTGAGCTGCTACCGCTCCCTGGAGGCCAACATCTTCGACGAGAGCGGTGAGTCCGTCTATTACGCCGGCTGCGGCGTAAGTACGAAGGCTGAGGATCCCCTGGAGCTATATATCTTCGAGGACGAGGTGACCCGCATCATCTGCATACTCAAGGAGAAGCTCAGCGGCCTGGAGTGGAAGGTCCTCGTCTCTTACCTCGAGGGCAAGAGCTACAAGGAGATCGCAGGCGAGATCAATCGCGATACCAAGGTCGTGGATAACGCCCTCTGCCGTATCAAGGTGAAGATAAAGAACCACGTGGAACCCCTGCTGAACTAGCCTGGTGAACTAGCCTGGGGTCAGCCCTCCATTTTCAACGTCGGGGGTCAGGCCTCCACGTTCGATTCGATTGTACGCGTAGGATAGCAGATGAGACTCCTGCAAATTGTGTATGAATATAAGGACTGTTGAACATCGCTGTCGGTTGTCGGCCTGGGGCCAGCCCTGCTATTGCCTTGACCAGGACGTTAATATAGAATGTGTTCGGCCGGGGAGCCCTTAGGCACCTCGAGGCCGCAAGCAGCAGGATACGGACTTTACATAGGAGCAGGGATCGCAGAACACGAACGGCGCAGCATGAACGCTTCGCCGTTTCTTCTTTCTATATGCGCATCCCTACCCTCCCATGATCCGGCAAAACCGTATCTATGCCGGCCAATATGAATAGAAGCAATGCAGCAGGAAGAGGAGGTAGCACGGATGAACAAGTGGGATGAGGAGTATAAAAGTAAACTGACCACCCCGGAGGATATAGCGAAAACCGTCAAGGACGGCGACAAGCTCTTCTGCGGAAGCGGCTCAAGCGCGCCGACGGGCATACTGGACGCGCTGTTCGACCGGGCGGACGAGCTCAACGACGTCGTCTTCGGCGGGCTGATCATGCTTGCCCCCACCTACAAGATCCTCAACAAGGAGATGCGCCGCCACATAAGGTTCGACAACCTCTTTGCGACCCCCCTGGACCGCCAGGCATTGCACGAAGGCATATGCGAGCACATCCCCTTCCATTTCTCCGACCTTCCGCGCCTCGCCTCGGAATTCGCGGATTACAGGATAGTCTTCACCCAGGTGGGACCCATGGACAGGCACGGTTACATGTCCGCGGGGGTGTCCGGGAACTTCCTGGATGTCGCGCATAAGCTGGACCGTATAGTCGTAGAGGTGAACGAGAACCAGCCCACCGTACACGGGCGCAACTTCTACCATATCTCCCAGGTAGAAGCGGTGGTGGAAAACCATACCCCCCTCCTGGACCTTCCCCCCGAACCGATCACCGAGGTCGACAGGGCCATAGCCGAGAACATAGTGAAGTTCATCGCTGACGGCGATACCATCCAGCTGGGCATCGGCGCAGTGCCCAACGCCATCGGCGAATGCCTGCTGGATAAAAAGCACCTGGGCTGCTACACGGAGATGATCCCCGATTCGATCATGAAACTCTTCGAGGCAGGGGCGCTGGACAACACGAAGAAGACCTTCTATCCATACCAGTTCAACGCCTTCTTCGCCGGTGGGTCGAACGAGCTATACAGGTGGCTGGACGGCAACCCCATGGTCTTCTTCTCGCCCATCTCCTATAACAACGATTCCAACAACGTGGCCAAGAACGACAACATGGTGGCCATCAACTCCACCCTGGAGATCGACCTCACCGGCCAGTGCTGTTCCGAGGCTATCGGCCCCTACCAGTACAGTGCCACCGGCGGGCAGGTGGACTTCACGCGCGGCGCTTACCTGGCCAAGGGAGGCAGGGCCTTCATCGCCGCCCATTCCACCACCACCGACAAGGAAAGCGGCGAGCTGGTCTCCAAGATCGTGCCGCAACTGAAGCCGGGGGCCACGGTGACCCTCACGCGCACCGACGTCATGTACGTGGCCACCGAGTACGGCGCGGTCAACCTCAAAGGCAAGACCTTGAGGGAGCGGGCCCAGGCGCTGATATCCATCGCCCATCCCGACTTCAAGGGCGAGCTGACCCGGTACGCGAAAGATGTAAAGTACTTCATTCTGCCCGAGCACGAAGAGCTCGCCTGACGCCCGAAGCGATAACTGCGCGGGGTCCGGAACAGGGCCCCGCATTTTCCTGTCCAATATCATGTCGCCCTTTCAGCCAGGGCTATAACATCCAAGAGAGGTCAGTGGACTTACGAAACCTATGGTGAGGGAGGTGAGAGCCTTGAAAAAATACATGCGGTGGATCTCAATAATCCTACTCGTGCTGCTGCTCACCACGGCCGCAGGCCTCCTCATCGTATCCGGAGGGTGCGAGTGCAACACCTGACTGCTGCAGAAGGGGCCAGTTGAGGCCCATAGGATAGTCTTAAGTCTGAGGTCTGAAGTCTGAAGAGGTCTGAAGTAGTCTGAGGTAGTCTGAAGTAGGTGCGGTTGCCGGGGGGGTCGGTTCGATCTCTCCCGGCTACTTCTTTTTGACCTGTCTTCCTGCGGGCTTCTTCTGCGTCTTCCCTTTCCCTGTGGGCTGCTTCTTGGGCGCCGGCTTTCCGGAGAGTTGCCTCCCTGCTGCCGCTTTTCCGCCCCCCTGCTTCTTGGGCTTGCCCTTCTTTTTTTTCTTCTCCTCCTCCAGGACATGGTAGTAGAAACGGTTGAAGGCTGCCGTCAGGTATGCTGTCCTACCGCCCTCCAGCAAGGCAATGAAAAGCAACATGGCGGGGGCTATCGATCTGCCCAGGGAGAGGTAGCCCACCAGGAGCGCCGCACCGAGATAGAAGGTAGCGATGATAAACTCCGGGATGATCAGGAGTATCAGGGCGTCGCGGTACCTCTCCTTGACCAGGCGGTAACTGGTCCGGAAGACCTCCTCCACCTTACTCCCCCCCTCGAGTCCGAGCATCTGGGGGACGAGCATGATAAACACGATGACCAGGTCGGCTACGATGAAATTGAGATAAAAGTACACGTAATTGAGGATACGCAGGCTGGCATCGCTCGTCTCTGCACTGACGATAAAGCTGATGGCCATGGCCAGGACCTGCTGTGCTACCATGAGGGCAAAAACCCTGATCACACCGGTGAGCAGGCCTGCCCAGAGCGAGGGAAGCGCCCATCTCTTCATCCTGTCGTACGCACCCGCATAGGAATCTCTCCCCTTTCCCCGTACCTCGTCGTCGTAGAAGTACACGGCCATGCACCAGAAGAGAAAAAAGAGGGCGAAGCATATCGCGTAGCCCGAAAGCCACAGGATCATGAACATGGTCTGGGAAAAAGCCGGGATATTGAATAGTTCGGGGATATAAAAGTCAACGAGAAAGACGAGGGGTATGGAGGAAGCGGCCAGAAGCAGCAGCATGAGCGGCCGCCTTCTGATATCCTGCCATGATTTGGCAGCGATCTCGCGGACCAGGCTTCTCTCTTTCGAGGCCAATTCTTCTCCTTCGCCTTCAACGTTGATTCACGTTACTCCAAGATAAGCAGCGGTGTTAGTCCCGTCAACCGCCCCGCCACACGGAGAGTTCAGGTGTTCGCCGCCAGAGGGTATAATAATCGCGACGCAATCCATTCGGGCTCGGAGGAGGTGGCTCTGAAATGAACGAGGGCGGAGGAGAGAACCAGACACAGCGCATCGGCATGATCGCGGGTATCCTGGTAGCCTTTCTCGTACTGCGCCGTTTGAGAAAGCGCCGCAAGCAGAAGAAGCTCCTGAAGGCGCGCGCCAAGGCGAAGGCTCGTCAAGTGGAGAGGCGCCTGAAAGAGGAGGAGGCAAAGAAAAAGAAAGACAAGAAAAAGGGCAAGAAGGGCAAGAAAGACCGCTCCATCGCCGAGCAGCTGGTCCGCTTTACCATCCTCGCCGTGATGAAGAAGATCATCTCGCAGCAGATAGAGCAGGCGGGAAGCCAGCTGGGAACAAGCAAGCTGGGGAAGAAGGTCGTGGAGACCGTTGAGGCCTGACCCCCAACGTTGAAAATGGAGGGCTGACCCCCGGTATCAGGCTTTGAAGCCGGTGGGGGGTTTTTCTCCCATCTCGGCCGTCTCCAGGATCAGACGGTAGGCCCGTTCGTACAACCCGAGGTACGAATCGGCTCCGAGATACTTGGCGCGTTCTTCCTCGCAGGTGAATTCCAGGTACCTGTTCACCAGGTCAAGGGCTACCTCGGCCTGGTTCTTGGAAAGAAAACCGTTGGGCATCGTCTCCTCCTCTTCCCCAAAACCTTCCTCTGACCATCGATTGCAGCTGGAACGTTTCCGCTGCAGCATCCCCGCAGGCTGGATTATAATGATTTCGTCGCCGAGACGAAAGCAAGAGGTCAGCAAATTGGAGATATACCTGGTCACGCTGTTCTTTTTCTCTGCTCTGGGAGTGCTCGCGGTGCTCTACACCCTGCATTTCCGCCACCGTGCCCTGGCCATGGGGCAGGAGCACCTGCTCTCCGCCCTGTCCCGCACCATTACGGGCGACGAGGAGGTGCGGGCGGAAGAGGAAGAACTGCGACAGGGACTCTCGCAGCTGGAAGCGAGGTTGAAGAGGGCGTCTTACGTTATAATCTCGCTGCTCACCGCCGTTCTTGCCGCCTGCCTCCTGCTCATCGCCACGTCGACTCTCCCGCAGCTGAACCTCGCGCTCTCGGGGGTCTTCATCTTCCTGATCGCGCTCTTCGTATCCGTCGCGCTGCTGCGCGATATCCCGAGGAATATCTCGCAGCAGCTGGACGGCGAAAGCCCGGCTCCGGAATAGACGCTGCATGCCGGCCTCCGAACGGGCAATAAAGGGATGGGCTTGCCTTGTGAGGTATATTTATTTGTAGTTCAGGCGCGCGTGCAGGGGCAAAAACCAAGGAGGTAGAATCGATGCGGAGGAAAGGCCTTATCCGGTTCCTGGTGGCCTGCCTGCCGTGGCTGATCCTTCCAGTCCTCGCCTACTTCGATCTCTCCCTGTGGGGAGCGGCGGCCGGACTGGCGATCGTACTGGCCATGTTCTTCCTGTTGCCATCCGGCAGGAAGTGGGGCATCATGCAAGCTTTCTCCCTCCTCTTCTTCGTTGTAGCCTGCGCCGTTATCTTTGTACTGGGAGACGAGATCGATACGCGTATACCAAATCTCCTGGCAGGCGGCTTCGCCTGCCTGACCATCATGGCCGGGTACGGAGCCATGGAGGGGATCTATTTCCCCGCTCACTACATCTACCTCGACTTCCCCGAAAGCATGCGGGAAAGCCCTATCCTGAAGCAGACCCTCTGGGTGCTGACCATGGTGTGGGATGCCATTTTCCTTGCGGGCCTGGCGATTAATATCGTCAGCATGCTGGCATTGAGCGGCGATAACTCCACCTCCACCGCCACCATCGCCTCAGCCGCCCTCTTCGCAACAGGCATGGCGGTCACGCCCTTTTTAGTAATCCTCCTGCCGCACCGCATGGAAGCCGGACTGGTGGAAAGGGGCCCCCTGGCCATCAAGTGGACTCCTCCCGTCCTGGAACCAGGCCGTACGCTGCGCAAGAACGAGTACGATGCAGTGGTGGTGGGTTCGGGTATAGGGGGACTGTCGTGCGCGTCGCTTATGTCCCACACGGGCATGAAGGTCATGGTGGTGGAGAAGGCCCGCCTGGTGGGGGGATATTGCCAGACCTACAGCTGGGAGGGGTTCCCCTTGAACTCCGGACCAACCGTACTCCTGGGAGGAGGCGAAAGCGGCACCATCAACGCCCTCATACGGCGGTTGGGCCTGGAGAAGGAGATCCCCATGCGGCGGCTGCAGTGGGGGTTGGCGGACGGCAGAATGGCCCTGCGTTTGGGCCAGGGTACGGACAAGGATCTGGACAAGCTGGAGGACAAATTCCCGTCGTGCCAGGAAGGCCTGGGGCGCCTCTTCGGCGACCTGCGGCGCTTTCGCGGGGAGTTCAGGGACCGTCCCGACTACCTCACGTCCCCCCTCCCCTCGAGCCTCGAGGAGTATCACGAGCAGTTCGTACGCCACCCCTTTTCCGCTCTGTGGCAGAACCTCAGCTTCCAGGATATGATCGAAGAATACATCCCCGACGACAAGCTCGCTTCCCTGTTCCTCAAGACCTCGTCGCTTCTGGGTGGAGACCCGCGCCGCTTTCCGGCGTACGAGGGCGCCCGCCTGCTCGCTGCGCTTTTCATGGACGGTATCTACTATCCGCAGAACCACCTCTCTCATCTGAGCCAGAGGCTCGCGGCGGTGGTACGAAATGCGGGAGGAGAAGTGATCACATCATGTGGCGCGGAGGAGGTGCTGGTCCAGGGCGAGGGCACCAGGGGGCGGCCTATCGGGGTGCGCCTCGCTGACGGCACTCAGGTCCGCTCCAACGTGGTTGTACTGGACGTGGACCCGCGCAGCGCCCTTACCGGCTTGATCCAACCTTCCTCGCTGGGCATCGATTTTCTCAAGGAGATGGAGAAGCTGACGCCCTCCGGGTCGGCTTTCGTGCTGCACCTGGTATTCCAGGAGGACCTGCGCATCCCCGAGAGGGTGTTCCTCTTCCTGCCCAAGGCGCGCCGCGTACGCACCGGGCTGACCTACCTGGAGGTGGACTCCATAATCCTCACCAAGGAAGCGTGCACCGAGGCCGACAAACAGGGTTGCGTGCTGCTGGCCAGGATAAACGTCCCCAATCACTGCTACCACGTCTTCGAAGATACGCAGGAAAGCGAGGAAATGGGGGCGGAGCTCACGTCACTGGTCAAGGAAGAGATCGCCTCCATACTGCCGGCGGTCAAGAAAGCCGTAAAGGAATTCGTGACTCTCCCCTCCCACTTCACGCGCCTGACCTCCAGCGGCCAGGGAGCGGCTTTCGGTTTCGCTCCCATGCTCGACCAGTGGTATTACCGCCGCCCCGGACCCCGCCTCCCCCTGCCCAATCTCTACCTGGTAGGAGCCTGGAGCAGGTTTGGTGGAGGCATAGAGGGCGCGGCATTGAGCGGGGTTATAGCCGCCCGCGAGCTGTGCGGGGAGCGGCCTTACGGAGGGGTGAAGGGAACCGTGGCCACGGCCACGGTCAAACCCCAACCGCCCTCACCTTCCAGCGAGGACGAACCCTCCAGGCGCTGGCTGCCGGGCCGCCGCAAGAAAAAAACTGAGAGCGAGGAAGATGGCGAAGAGTGATAAACGGTTCCTGATCGCCCAGATATCCGATCTCCATTGCGGGGACCTGCGTTTCGACCATAACCTGATGGCCGGTTGCATAGAGATCGTCAACGCGGAGGAACCGGACCTGACGGTTATAGCCGGCGACTTGACCGTCGAGGGGTACCGCGAGCAGTACGATGAAGCAAGGAGCTATATTGACCTCATATCCTGCCCCAACAAAGTGGTCATCGCCGGCAATCACGACTGCCGCAACGTGGGTTACATCCACTTCGAGGAGCTCTTCGGACCCCGGACTTCGACGATCCATTTTACCCACAGCGGGGGCTGCGGAAAGGATTTGAGCGAACACGTTACGGTCGTCGCGGTGGATTCGAACAAACCGGACGTAAACGACGGGGAGGTGGGCCGCCACAACTTCCGCTTCATCGAAAGCGAGTTCGCGGGAGACGCCACCTTCAAGATATTCATCCTCCACCATCACCTGGTGCATATACCCGGAACAGGCAGGGAGAGGAACATAGTCTGGGATGCCGGTGACGTCCTGCACGTGTTGAGGGAAATGCACGTGGATATCGTGCTCAGCGGGCACAAGCACGTCCCCTACGTGTGGCCCCTGGCGCGCATGTATCTCATCACCTCGGGAACCGTATCCACCTGGCGCACGCGCGGGCGCACCACGCCCTCTTTCAACCTGATCCAGATAGAGGGTGACGAGATAACCGTGAACGTGATCTCATCCGCAGACGGCTCACGCCGGAGCCAGACCTACCCACGCTGGTGGTGCCACGAGAGGTTCTCCGCCTACGAGCAATAGAGGTCCGCTCTTATTCCGTGCCCAGTATTCCCTGGATCTTCTCCAGCAGGTCGCTGAAGACGTAGGGCTTGGCGATATAATCGGCCGCCTGCAGATCTTTCCCCTGCTCCATATCCTCCGGGCGGTTCTTGACCGTCGAGATGATCACCGGGGTGGCCTCGGTTTTCGGATCGTCTTTCAGTTCCTTCATGATCTCCCAACCGTTCTTGCCCGGCATCAGGATATCCAGGATGATCAGGTCGGGTTTGGCGCGCAGGCACGTTTCAACCGCCTTGACGCTCTCCACGCATCCCACGACCTCGTACTCCTCTTTCTCGAGCTTGCGCTGGAGCATCTCGACGATGGCCTGGTTATCGTCGACGATTACGACTTTGCCCTTCATATCAACCACCTACCGCACGATAATCCCCGCCAGGTTCGGAGGGGATGCCTTCCCCGCATGGTCTATTATAGACCAAGCAAGAGGGAATAAGCTCCCCCCGCTCTTCCTCGTTTTTGTTCTTCCCGCCTGCCCGGCCATACTCGGCCGGGCAGGGCTCCGCGATATACGGGGCGGGCCGGCCCCATTCACGATTTTCGTGAATCACCGTAACCCCAGGCCGCCGGAGATGTTGTAATAAGAGTCGAATGTGGGTATAAGTATATATCTGATTCATTCCATCGCTCATGCTATGGCAACCAGAAGGGAACAATCGTGAGAATAACCTTGATCGAACCAAAGGCACCGGGGGTCCATGTTTATACGAAGTTCAAGCTGCCTCGCTTGGGACTCCCCTTGTTGGGTGCCATGTTGGAACGAGAACTTGGGATAAGGCCGACGATATTTTTCCAGGAACTCGGGGGAATAGACTGGAATGAGGTGGCCGAGTCGGACCTGGTGGGCATATCCACGATCACCACTACCGCGCTGGAGGCCTTCTCCATCCTGGAACGTATCAAGCAGCGTGGCGACGTCCCCGTTATCATGGGCGGACCGCATGTCACCTTCCTTCCGGAGGAAGCCCTGGAGAGAGGCGCGGATTTCGTCATGCGCGGGGAAGGCGAATACGCCCTGGTCGAGCTGGTCAAGCGGCTTAGGGCGGGGGACGACGACTTCAGCTCCATACCCGGCCTCTCCTACCGCAGTGGGGACGACTTCGTACACAATCCCCCCAGCCGTAAGATCGAACACCTGGACGACCTGCCGTGGCCCGACCTCACCATGATCAGGAATTACGAGAAGGTCCGCACCATCCCGGTCATGACCAGCCGGGGCTGCCCGTACAACTGCAAGTTCTGCTCGGTTACCAAGATGTTCGGAAGGCGCTACCGCTTTCGCGACCCCGCCGACGTCCTGGACGAACTGGAGATGTTGCACGAACGCAACCGCCGTGCCAGTTTCTTTTTCTACGACGATAACTTTACCGCCCGGCCCAAGAGGACCAAGGAGCTGCTGCAGGGCATGATCGACAGAGGCCTTAAACTCAACTGGACGGCGCAGGCCCGGGTCGATGTGGTCAGGGACGAGGAGATGCTAAAACTCATGCGCAGCAGCGGGTGTACGTTCCTCTACCTGGGACTGGAATCGATAAATCCCCGCACCCTGGAGAGCTACCGCAAGGAGCAGACCGTACAGGATATCTCCGAGGCGGTAAAAGTGCTGCATGAGAACAAGATAAGGGTGCACGGAATGTTCGTCCTGGGCTCGGATGAAGACGACGTGAAAACGATCAAAGAGACGGTGCGTTTCGCCCGCGGCATGAAGATAGACACAGTGCAGTTCCTGATCCTCACGCCCTTCCCGGGGACCGAGACCTACGACGAGCTGTTCGAACAGGGCCGCATACTGGTGGAGGACTGGTCCAAATACAGCGGCCATCACGTCGTCTTCGAGCCCCGCATGATGACCCCCTACCAGCTCCAGAAGGAGGGGTCCATCCGCTCCATGCGCCGCTTCTACTCGGTGTGGCAGACCTGGAAGTTGGGATTGCGTTTCCGCTGGTGGGACTTTGCAATCTACGCCTACGCCCATCACGGCGTCCACCGTTTCCGCACCCGCAACAAGGACTTCCTCAAGGACCTGAAGCAGCGCTGGGGCAGGGTGCGGGTTAAGACCCCCGCCGTCCCCCTGGGCGGCCTTGACGGCGAGGGCTGATCCCCCTTCGCCCCGGACCTATTTACATACCGGAACGACCCCCGGGAGCAATACGCTCCATTCGGGGAAGGAAGCCTGCTTCTTATCTGGAACTTTATATATAGGATTATGGTTGTACAGTCGATGGATAAGAGAGAAAAGGATAAGAAGAGGCCCGCATTGCGGGGGGTTGGAATCGCCGTTTTGAGGTGCTGATTTGGATCTCAAGGTAGGTTGCTGCGGTTTCCCCCAGGCACGGCAGATCTACTACCGGACCCTTCCCCTGGTGGAAATGCAGAAGACGTTTTATCAGTTACCCAGGGTAAAGACGTCTCAGAAATGGCGCCAGGAATCCCCCGCATATTTCGAGTTCACCCTCAAGGCGTGGCAGCTTATCACCCACCGCCCTTCCAGCCCCACCTACCGGCGGCTTTCCCACCCCATACCGGACAAATCGAAGGAGGCCTACGGTTCGTTCAAGCCGACCCCGGAGGTACTCAAGGCATGGAAGGATACCCTGGAAGTCGCGCGGGCACTGGAGGCGGAGATCGTCGTATTCGAGACTCCACCCAGCTTCGGCACGGGCCCGAAAAACCTCTCCCAGATGAGGGAGTTCTTCTCGACCATCGAGCGGGACGGCCTGCAGATGGCGTGGGAGCCGCGGGGAAAATGGGATGCGGACGAAGCGGGAAAGATCTGCCGTGAACTCGATCTCCTGCACATCGTCGACCCCTTCAGGGGCCGCGAGAAAGCGGGTTCGGTCATCTACTGGCGCCTGCACGGTATCGGCAGCTACCGGCACCAGTATACCGACCAGGAGCTGGGAAAACTGGTGACCATCCTGCGCAAGAGCAAGAAAAAGAAGGCCTACGTGCTCTTCAACAACGTCTACATGTGGGACGACGCCCAACGTTTCCTCGAGATATGGGAGAAACGCACCGGCTAAGGCCCTTGCCCCTCACCCCTCCAGTTTCCTCGCCACCTCATCCACGAAAGACCTGGCATCCTCCAGGCATGCGCCGGCCGTCAGGGGGTCGGCCTCCATCTCCCTGCTGCCGGCCACGCGCCAGTAGAGGTCGGAGACTATGGGCAGGGCGCGCTGGTTCTCCTTGCTCAATCCCAACCCGGGCAGGGCATCGCCCTGGAAGCGCGCGATGACGTCCTCCCAGCTCAAAACCTCTCCCTCGCCGCCCTGCAATGCCGCCCTCGCCGCGTATACCATGGCCAGGAAGGAATCCGCTATCGCCTCCTCCGCAAGTCCGCCCACCAGCATCTGCTCTGCGGCAACCAGAGTAAGCCTGGCCTGGTCCAGCCAATCACTACTACCCCCGTCCAGGTCAAGCAATATTACCCTCACCTCCCGGCCTGTCCCGTACCCGGTACTGTAAATACTCGATTACTACCTTATAATGTGGGGGGCGAGCCACGTCAAACGGTGGACGGGACAGCCGCCCGCAGGTCGGTATGGGAGATGCGGCGAGGATGACGCGGAGCAAGCAATGGAGTTCTTCAAATACCATAGCCTTGGAAACGACTATATACTCCTGGATGCCCTGCAAGCGCCGCTGAGACTGTCGCCCGCCGACATCCAGATGCTCTGCCACCGCCACCTGGGCATAGGCGGCGACGGTATCATCGTCATCGAACCCTCAGAGAGAGCCATGTGCCGCATGATCAACTTCAATCCCGATGCCAGCCAGGCGGACGTGAGCGGCAACGGCCTGCGCTGTCTGGCCAAACACCTCTTCGACAGCGGTATACAGGCCGAGGAAGAGATGCTCGTCGATACCCCATCGGGGGTCAAAAAGCTGAAAATCCATACCACGCTGGGCAAGGTGAGCACGGTGGAGGTCTACATGGGCAGCCCCGATTTCCGCCGTTCCTCCATCCCCATGCAGGGAGAGGGGGAGGAGGCCGTAGAGATATCCGTCGCGGCGGCCGGGAAGACGGTGAGCGCGACATGCCTCTCCATAGGCAACCCCCACTGCGTGCTCTTCCTTGACAACCTGGAAGACGCGTTGGTGCGGGAGCTCGGCCCGGCCATCGAGAACCATCCCCTCTTTCCGCTGCGGGTCAACGTCGAATTCGTCCAGGTGATCGACGTGTCCGAGATGCGGCTGCGCTCGTGGGAGAGGGGCGCGGGAGAGACCATGGCCAGCGCCACCGGAGCCGCCGCCGCCGTGGCGGCAGCCCTGCGCACCAGGAGGTGCAAGAGGAAGATCCACGTCCAGCTTCCGGGAGGGCTCATGGAGGTGGAGGTCGCTCCCGACGGGAACATCGTCACCCGCGGGCCCGCGCGCCGCGTCTTCCGGGGTGAACTGGACGAGGACTGGCGCGAGCGAAGCCGCATCATCGTAGCTTAGCCTGGGGTCAGCCCTCCATTTTCAACGTCGGGGGTCAGGCCTCCACATTCAACATGGTTGCAGGCATAAGTCGGCAGATGGAATCGCTGACGAAT
>JAFGDU010000024.1 GCA_016931915.1 Actinomycetota bacterium | reverse complement strand
CTCCGCCTTCAGCCGCTTTGCCTCCTCCTTCTGCATGCGTGCAAGCTCTTTCTTGCTCGGGGGTTGCTCGACTGCAGCGGGGGCCACGGGAGAAGCGATGGGGGGCGCCGCAGGCGCTGCCCCTGGTGCCTGGGCAGGCGGTGCCATCTCTCCCGGTGTGACAGGAGCCATCTCATCCCTGTCCCAGAGTGAGTCGGCAGCCTCGTAGGCGGGCTTGGCCGCTGCAGCAGCCGCAGCAGCCGCCACAGCCTCCCCCTTCTTTTTCTTGCGCGAGGTCTTAACCTTGGCCTCCGTCTTCTGTCTCTCTTTCGCCATGCGCGCGGCTGCGCTCCCCAGGCTGGCTGAAAGATCCTCCACCCGGGCACGGTAGCAGTTCAAGCAGAGATGTATCTGGTTGGTTTCCTCGGCACACAAGGGACATATCGGGGTCTCGCATTGTACGCAGGTGGTGATGGCTTCATTTCCCGCGTGGAAAGGACATTCCATTACGGCCACCTCCAAGCCTCTGATCAAGGGCCATTTCCATTAATACTTCTATAGTTGAAATTGTTTCCCTTTACTTAACGCCACCCGTCGATCTAAGTATATAACCAGGAGACTGCCGTATACAGTGCACCCACTCTCCTGAGCGGCCCCGGCCATAATAAGTTATCGGCAGTGCCCATGGCGTTTTTAAGAGAGGTTTGGCGGCTGGTATAATGCACTTGAGCAGAACCCGCCGTAGTACATCCTGGATAAAGAGGAGCCGCGACCAGTGACCATTAACGGGGAAGGAAAGGGCGTATTCAAGAGGCTGTGCCTGATCAGCCTCGGCATACCGGCGGTGCTCCTGGCTTTCACGCTCGGTCTTTACCTTTCTCCCTGGGCGATAGAGCGGGCCGAGGTTAGCACGGGCATGCTGAACGCGGCCGCCGCCTGTCTCGCCGTGGCAGGCATTGCCGTCTGGGCATTCTTCAGTTTTTACCTCTACCGTCGCTTGTGGAAGGTCTTTCCTCAACTCGGTGACCGGGAGAAAGGCTGGTCGTATGCCCAGGGAGTTTTCGGCTTGCTGGGAGTGGGGACGATCATGACCTCGGTGCTGGCTACTTTCTATTACCTGTTCAGCGGGGATTTCAACCGCAGCGCCACCCTCTTCGGCCTGTCGTTATTTCTGGCGTGCGTGGAATTCTTCAGGTTCCCGACACGTATTGCCGACGTAGAGGAAATCATCACGGAGATGTGAATATGGGGACACTGCGCAGGTTTGAAAGACAACTGGAGAATATATTCGAAGGTTCTTTCGCCAAGGCTTTCAGGGGAGGCGTGCACCCACTGGAGATAGCCCGCAGGCTGGTGAGGGAGGTCGACGACGGCAGGGTGATGGGAGTCAACGAGACACTGGCCCCAAACCACTTCCAGGTGCGCTTGAGCTCCCCGGATTACCAACGGCTCTCGGGGGTCACGGACAGCCTTGCGGCGGAGATGGAGTCGCTGGTCATCGCACACACCAACCAGAAAGGGTATCATCTGATAACCAGGCCGCAAATCAGCTTCCATTCCGACACCTCCCTGCGTGAGGGCCAATTCACGATCGCGGCGTCTCTGGATGAGCCGGCAAGGGCACAGCCCCCGACGGAAAAGGTTGGAGCAGGGCAACAATACGCGCGAGCGGAGAACCGTCTTGGGGTATTGACCATGCTCGGGGGGGAGAAAGCCGGGATCAGCCACAAACTGGAGAAGGTCAAGACCAGTATAGGCAGGGCCGAGGAGAACGACCTGGTTCTGGCGGACCCGCGCGCATCCCGTTTCCACGCCGAGATCGACCGCACGCCATCCGGATATATCGTGCGGGACCTCGAGAGCACGAACGGCACCATGGTCCGGGGGCGAAAGGTCCAACAGAGATTGCTCGAGGACGGCGATACCCTCACCATAGGGGAGACGGAGATACGTTTCGGCCTCATCACCGATCCGCGGCGGCGCTGATATGCGACCTAAAAGGCCGAAGAGGGGGATCTGCCTGCGGGTCCAGGGGCGGCAGGAGTAAAAAGGGGTAAGGTTTGCCGGAGATCGTTTACGTAACGTTGAGAATAGTCTTCCTGGCGGTGCTCTACGTCTTCGTCTTCCTGGTGGCGAGGACCGTATACCGCGAGCTCAAACCCGCCCCCGCCCGTCCTGCGAGCGCGAGGGCTCCGGTCAAAACCACCCGCGGAAGGCGCAAGGCCAAGCTGGTGATAACCGATGGGACGGGGCGCAAGAAACAGGCGAGCTGGGAGCTTGCGGGCGAGATCGTAATAGGACGCGCCGCGGAATGTGCGGTATCCATCGATGACGAGTTCACGTCGAACCTGCATGCCAAGGTATACCGCTCGGAGGGAAGGTATTACGTAGAGGATCTCGGAAGTACCAATGGAACCTACGTCAACGGCCGCCGCATCCATTATCCGACGGAGTTGAGGGGCGGCGACCGTATCAAGATAGGGCGCACGGTGATGGAGTTCAGGAGGTAAGCTTTGCGTTACGCAGCCCTTTCCGAAACGGGCAAAGTGCGCGTGAGGAACGAGGACAGCTACTGCGCAGACGGGCATGTTTTTATCGTAGCCGATGGTATGGGCGGACATCGTGCCGGCGAGGTGGCGAGCGCGACCGCCATCGAGGAGTTCGTGCGCTTCGAGGAGAACAACGGCGAGATACCGCCCCTGGAGCGTATACGCGGTGGGATACAGGCGGCGAACCTGGCCCTCATGCGCATGGCAGGCGATGATCCGGAACTGGAGGGGATGGGCACCACCTTCACCATGGTCCTTGTCGAGGGAGACCTTTACCTGGGGCACGTGGGCGACAGCCGCGCTTATATCTGGCGGAAGGGAGCGCTGCGCCCCCTGACCAGAGATCATTCGCTGGTGCAGCGCATGGTAAGCGAGGGCTACATCTCCCCGGGTGAGGCCCGCGTCCATCCTCAGCGAAACATTATTCTCAGGGCTCTCGGTGTCTCCGGTGAGCTGGAGGTGGATCTCGATATCGTGGATACGGCCCCGGGAGACAGGCTGCTTCTGTGCAGCGATGGGTTATCGGGCTTTGTCGAGGACGCGGAGCTGGAGGCGATCGTCTCCCTTGCATCGGAGCCGGAGGAGTGCTGCCGCAGGCTTGTGGACGCGGCGCTCGAACGGGGCGGTATAGATAACATCACCGTGATCGTGATCGACCTGGAAGATGAGTCGGAAAGGGGTGGTGGTGCCGGCCCGGTGGCGAAAAGGACGTGGTGGAGGAAGCTTTCCGGCCGCGTGGAAGAAGACCGGATGTGACATGGCCGCACCGGCCATGATCCCCGGAGATCATCAGGGAGTATCTCTATAGTGAGTATGAGTCCCCGCTGGAAAGAGCTGATACTGCTGTCCGCGGCCGCGGTGATCCCCTTCGTCGGTTGGATATCGCTGGATCTCGCCCGGGAAGGGCGCGTGGTGGCGGGAAACGTCGTGTATCCCCTTCTGCTGGCGGGCATGTTCTTCCTGGCCCACGCCGTCCTGCGCTTCCTGAGGCCCGATGCCGATCCCATACTGCTTCCCCTGACCGCTGCCCTGTGCTACCTGGGGACCGTCTTTCTCTTCCGCCTCAATGCCCACATGGCACGGCTGCAGGTGATCTGGCTGGCTGTCGGGCTGATGGTGATGCTGGTCCTGATCGCTGCACTCAAGGACTACCAGGCTCTCGCGAGATATCGATACACCCTGGCCGTGACCGGCCTGGTGCTGCTCTTCTCCACCATGATAGTGGGCACGGAGGTCAACGGCGCCCGCTTGTGGATAGTCCTCGGCCCCCTGCGTTTCCAACCCTCGGAGCTGGCCAAGATACTTCTGGCCGTCTTCTTCGCGGCCTATCTTGCGGACAAGAAGGAGCTCATTGCGAGCGCGGGACGCTCCTTCCATGGCCTGAACCTGCCGCGCCTGCGCGACCTGGGACCCCTCCTCACCATGTGGGCGCTGTCCCTCCTGCTCCTTATCTTCCAGAGGGACCTGGGCTCGTCGCTGCTATTCTTCGGTATCTTCCTGGCGGTGCTCTACGTGGCCACGGCGCGCTTTTCCTTCGTTGTGGTAGGAGTCGCGCTCTTCATACTGGGCGCGGTATTCACCTTCTACCTCTTCGGCCACGTGCAGGAGAGGGTGGACACCTGGCTCGATCCTCTCAACCCGGAGACCATCCAGGACGAGAGCTACCAGATCGCGCAATCGCTCTTCGCCTTCGCGGAGGGAGGGCTCTCCGGCACCGGCCTGGCACGGGGACATCCCGATATCATCCCCTTCGTGGAAACCGATTTCATCTACGCATCAATAGGGGAGGAGTTCGGCCTTTTCGGCGCCGTGGCCATTGTCCTGCTCTACCTGATGTTTATTGCGCGTGGACTCTACCTTGCCCTGCGCTGCGATGATGATTTCGGCAAGCTGCTGGCCGTCGGGTTGACCACCATCATCGCGCTGCAGTCCTTCATCATCATGGGAGGGGACACGCGCCTGGTGCCGCTCACCGGCATCACCCTGCCCTTTGTGAGTTACGGTGGGAGCTCGCTGGTGAGCAACATGCTCCTCCTGGGGCTGCTGTTGTGCGTCTCCGCCGGGCCCCGGGATTCCGCGGGCAGGCGCAGGAGGTCGGCCGGGCCGGCTCGCGGCTCGGGTGAGATGCAGCCGCAGCCCTTGCCGGATAACAAGCCTCAATCCGGTAACGGCGACGGCTTGGAATACGGGGGGAGGTAGCGGATGCAGGCGAGCATCAGAAGACTCGGCATCTTCTTCATCATCCTGGCTGTGGTGATGGTGATCAACCTGAGCTACCTCCAGGTGTGGGGGCAGAAGAAGCTGATTGAGAATCCGGCCAACACGCGCCGCCTCATCGAGGAATATGGCATATCCCGGGGAAGGATCATCACCGCGGACGGACTGGTGGTGGCCGAGAGCGTTGAAACCGAGGGGCCGTTCGAATACAGGAGGAGCTACCCAGGCGGGAGCCTCCTCTGCCACGTCATCGGGTACGACAGCCCCCAGTTCGGCAGGTCCGGGCTGGAGGCGTACTACAACGAATACCTGCTGGGCAGGAAGCCGTCCCGGGGCTGGGTGGAGGAGATGACCTCCGATCCGGAACAGGGCAACGACCTCACCATCACCATCGATTCCGAGGTGCAGGCGGCGGCCGCCCAGGCATTGGGCGAGCGCAAGGGGGCGGTGATGGCCATAGATCCCAAGACGGGCGCCGTCCTGGCCATGTATTCCTGGCCGGTCTTCGATCCCAACGCCCTGATGAGCCAGGAGCGCGACGCCGCCGGGGACCTGGCGGCGGATGCGGTGGTGCTCTCCTATACCCAGGACCCCTCCAGCCCGCTGCTCAACCGCGCCAGCCTGGGGTTGTTCACTCCGGGCTCGAGTTTCAAGATAGTCACCGCGTCGGCAGGCATCGAGTCGGGGTTCCCGCCCGACACGGTATACAACTGTCCGGGGGTCCTGCCCGTGGGTAACTTCCGGGTGACCAACTACGGCGACCCGCCGCGCGATTTCGGCACTCAGAACATGGACCAGGCGCTGACCGCGTCCGTCAACACTTACTTCGCGCAGCTGGCGCTGGCTATGGGGGGCGATGCCCTGGTCGACTGCGCGGAGCGCTTCGGCATGAACGGCGTCCCTCCCCTGGATTACCCGGCGGTGGCCGCCTCCTCCATACCGCAGGTCGGGGAGATGGACGACGTCGAGCTGGCGTGGACCGGCGCCGGGCAGGGGGAGCTGCTCATGACTCCCCTGCAGCTCTGTCTCGCGGGCTGCGCCATCGCCAACGGAGGAAAGACCATGCTCCCGCATCTCATGAAGGACGTGCGCCTCCAGGACAGCATCCTGGAGCGTTTCGACGCCGGCGAGTGGAGAACCCCCATAGCGGCGGAGACCGCGGAGCAGGTCCTGGAGATGATGGTGCACGTGGTGGAGAGCGGCACGGGTACCGCGGCGGCCATTCCCGGCGTCTCCGTGGCCGGGAAGACGGGCACCGCCGAGGTGGAGGGCATGCCGAACCATGCGTGGTTCATCGGCATCGCGCCGGCGGAGAACCCAACCGTGGTCGTGGCGGTGGTGGTGGAGAACAGCGGAGGCGGCGGGGGGTCCGTCGCCGCACCCATCGCCCGCGAAGTCCTCGAGGCCGCATTGAAATAGCGATTGGAACACTGCCTGTATGGGCTGAATAAGACGGACGGGGTTCTCCAGAGGACGTGGCTGCCCAGATCACGGGTGCCAGGCCTCCACGTTCGGAAACGTGGAGGCGCTGGGACACCGTAGCACCACCCTTCGGGCGGCACTATCGCTTTCGCGATTCAAACCGTCGTACTGTATCGCTCAGACATATGGAGTTCGCCAGCGAACGTGATAGCACAGATGGGATCGCTTCGGATTGATCCCGGGTTTTCGGGCAAGTTTTCTTCAATACGGATTCCTATGATCCAACACACGAAACTAGGCGGCGTATCCCCCCGCCGCCTACGCTGTTCTCCCGGGGGTGAGGAAAAGGAAGCTTCGGACCGACCCCCGGTTCTCGGGCAATTTTCATACAATACCGGTTTCTATGACACGAGGTGGGATCAAAGGCGACGACCCCCCGCCGCCGTCGCCGTCCTCCTGGGGGTGAGGGAGAAAAGGAAAATGCATCTGCGCTGTCACGCACGTCGTAGAAACCCATCCGCCTGCGTAAACACGATCGCAGGATTGCACATATCTAGTCGCAAGTAGACCGTACAAGGGCTGGTTAAACTTATGTCGCGGGGAGACGATACATAATTGGTGAAAGAAGACGGGATGCACGGGATACGATAAGCAGTAACCGCCCCGTAGGAACGACGTAAAAAGGAGCGAAAATGTCGAAGATTAAGGTATGCGCCGAATGCGGCGTGCCCAAGATACTCTCCGATGGAAACAAATGGGAGAGCAACGGCTCGATATCAGCGACGGTAACGGAAGGCAAGCGCGGGTTCTTTTACGAAGCAGGCGGTTTCACGCAACTCTTCTCCAACCTCGAGAAGTCCACGGGCATGAGCATCGACCGCATCGTCTCGGAGGGGAACCGCAAGAACAGCGCGGAATATCTGCAGGGATTGTTCTCAGGCTTCAAGGGAACACTTGCGCGCACCCTTTTTCACAACAGGGTGTATGAGCGCATCACCGACCTGGGGAAGATATTCGGGTACGGCCACTTCGAGATGCTGGAGATCAGGCGCGGTATATCGGTTACCGTATACGGGCGCAATATCTATTGTATCCCCATGTTCATAGGAGACCTGGCAGGAACCTTCAACGTGATGGAGGACCTTCCGGCAAAGGTGGATATCAGGGAAGAGGGTACAGGCTACGTCATCACGGTTACCGAGGGTGAAAAGCCGGAAGAGGAACTTACGTCGCGCTTGCAGACGGCACCAACGCGAACGAAGCCCGGGGACATCGCTTATAAGCGGTGTCCGGCATGCGGGCTTCCAACGGAATTCGACGATCTCTTTTTCGACTTCGAAGAGGGCGTGATCACCGACAAGGTGACCGGAAGGCGTATGACCACAACCGGCATGGAGCAGATAGTAGCTATCTTCAGAGAGCTCGAGGCCGAACTGGGCGAAGACATTGTCCAAGCGATCCTGGACGCGCAGCGTCTGTATGTCAAAGGAGCGCTGGACAGAGAGGAGATGGAACAGGGCTACCCTTACCTGCGGCGATTCCTGGCCTTCAGGGGTATGGGCAACATGGTCAGCTATGATTTGAGGAGCGACGGATTGGATGCGGTGGTGGAGAACGCCACGCCGACGTTACTGTTAGCCGGCATGTTACAGGGGATCTTCGAGCTGCTGAGTGACAGAGAATCCACGTGCGAATATCGGCTGAGGGACGAGGGCACCCTGGAAGTCGCCGTCAATGCTCTATGAGCGTACCGCGGGTTCCCGCTTACACGATTGCATCGGCCTTGCGTAGACTCGATCTGCGCTGCCACGGATGTCGTAGAACCTCCTCCGTCTGCGCAATCGCAATCGCGGGATTACACTATACGTATTGTAGATAGTGCCTGATCTCATGCAAAAAAAGCGGCCGCGGGTTTCCCCGCGGCCGTGCTAGTCGAAGCGCGGTCTTTACTTTCTCTGTTCCTCGTACTTCTCCGTCATGGTCGCCTTCAGCTCCCGCTTGAGGACTTTACCTACGCCGCTGGTGGGGAGCTCGTCCATGAACTCGATAACCTTCGGCACCTTATAGGGCGCGACCTCTTCGCGCAGATACGCGATGAGCTTCTCTTTCTCGGCGTCGCCCTTATCGATGCCAGGCTTAAGCACGATGGCCGCCGCTACGCGCTCCGATCCCGGCCTTTCCGGATCCGGGAACCCGATGGAAGCGGCCATGTCGACGTCGGGATGCTTGACGAGTACGTCGTCCAGTTCACGCGTGAAGACCTTGAAGCCGGAGACGATGACCATGTCCTTCACGCGGTCGACGATGTAGAAGTATCCGTCCTCGTCCATCTGGGCTACGTCGCCGGTGTACATCCAGCCGTCACGCACCGCGTTCGCCGTCTCCTCGGGCTGGTTGTAGTAGCCTTTCATGAGCTGAGGCCCACGCACGGCAATCTCGCCTGGTTCTCCCTGTGCCGCGGGTTGACCGGTCTCGGGGTCGATGAGCTTGAACTCGGTGTCCGGGATCGGCATGCCGATGGAAGACGCCTTCTTGGTGCCGTAACGCGGATTGCAGCAGGTAACGGGTGAGGTCTCGGTCATGCCGTAGAGCTCGATGAAATTGCTCTCGCCGATGATGGCCTCCAGTTCTTTGATATTCTCGGGAGGCATGGGCGCGGCTGCGCTCAGGCAGAACCAGAGGTTGCTCAGGTCCAGCGCCTTGAACTCGGGCTTCTTAATGAGCTCGAAGAAGACGGTGGGTACGTTCACGACTATATTGGGCTTGTACTTCTCCAGGCATTCGATGAGGAACCCCGTATCCCGCGGGTTGGGCACGCATATCTGGCTGGCGCCGTTGGTCATGGAGAAACCTCCCAGGGCGAGCCCGGCGATGTGGAAGAGCGGGAACGCTGAGAGCGCCACCGTCTCCGGAGTAAGGTTAAGATAAGAGAGGGTCTGCAGCCGGTTGGACATGTAGCTGCGCTGGGTCAGCATGGCCCCCTTCGCGGGTCCCGTCGTCCCCCCGGTGTACATGAGGAAGATGAGGTCGTCCATTTCCCGCTTGACCTCTATGCGGTCCTGCGGCATCCCCTTGAGGGCATCCATGAAGCGGATCACCGTCTTGCCCTTGATGGGCTGTACCGGGGCGCTGGGGATGGCACTGAGCTTCTCGTCCAGCTTCTTGACCTTCTTCAGCAGCTTGCCAAGGGTTGTCTGTCTGATGTACGCCTTGGCCAGCTTCTCCTTGATCCCCGGCAGGAAATCGGCGATCTCCGAGACGATCACCGTGCTGAAATCGGTCTTGTCCGCCGCCTGCGCGACGATGCCGTACAGCAGGTCCACGGTGATGACCACCTTGGTCTTGGAGTCGTTGATCTGGTGCTCCATCTCGCTGGGCGTGAGCAGGGGGCTCAAGCCCGTGGAGACCGCCCCGACCTTCTGCACCGCGACAACGCTGATGTAATTCGCCGGTATGTTGGGCATGCACAGTCCCACTACGTCGTCGGGTTTGACCCCGATCTTGATGAGATAAGCCGCCAGCTGGTTGGACAGCAGGTCCAGTTCCCGGAAGGTGATGTTGTTTTCCATGTAGATGATGGCCGTCTTATCAGGGTACTTCTCCACCACTTCCCTGAACTTCTCGGCAAAGGTCTTGTCCTCGTACTCCAGCGTCGGCGGCACGTTCTCGTCGTAGTTCTTGAGCCATGGCTTCTCTGAGTAGATGTCTCCCATTGTTCCCCCTTCCTCGGGTGAGGCCTCTCCCTGCCTCTTTAAAACCGTCGTCAAACATGTTTGGCCGATCGAAGCTTACCGGAATGTGCAGGGCCGAAAAATCGACCCCAATGCCTTATATTATCCGATTTTTTGCTTACCTGCTATCAGACAGCGGTATAATCTACGCCTGGGATGGACGGCATGTACATATTTCGCACTTTTCCGTATGGATACTACAAATGCCCGGATGCATTAGAATAACATCAGGGTTTGCTGCAACGACGAGCGGGAGGACGCATGGACCGGCTGATGGATTGGAAGGGCAAAGTCCTCAGAAGACGTTACCGGCTCGACGAGAGGATCAATGTCGGGCTGACCGTCGAGGTTTTTCGCGCCTTCGATCTCCTCGAGGAGAAAGAGGTAGCGGTTAAATTGCCCCTTCCGCATCTGGTCTCCGATCGCGATTTCTGCGATGCTTTCCGTTCCGCCGCACATCGCGCCACCCGCCTGCACCACCCCGGGATAGTACCCATCATCGACTACGGTATCGAGGAGGGACGGCCCTTCGTGGTCATGGAGTTAGTCGAGGAGAAGACACTTCACGACCTGTTCGAGGCGGGTAGAAAAATGAAGCCGATAGGGGCGCTATATTTCACCATCGAGATCGGCAAGGTCCTTGTCTACCTACAGGAACAGGGGATAACCCACGGTTCCCTCGATGAGGGGCACGTATTCATTTACCCCGGCCGCAAGGCCAAGATCTCAGACCCCGGGTTCCCGACGGTTCTGGGCGCCGCCGCCGCCCCCCACCCCCTTTCCCAGGATCCGCGGAGGGATATACAGGACCTGGGATACCTGCTCTATCGCTCCATAACGGGCAAAAACAAGCAGGAGGCGGCGGATGATATCAAGAGCGGCAGGTTGAAGTGGGACGAGGATGTACCCGTGAGGGTACAGGGGCTTGTCCGCGACTGCCTCGACAGCGCGGGCGGTGGAGGGTTTCCCTCCGCCGAGAGCGTACTCAAGGAGGCCATATCCGCCTTGAGGGAGGAAGTGCCCATGGTCACGGTTTCGAGGGAAGCAGTGGCCGAGGAACCCGAGGCGGCTCCAGACCTTGCCCCAGCGCCCGTACACATCCCCATCCCTCACCTCAAGCGCTGGCAGGTATGGACGGGAGTGACCCTTCTGGTCATAGCCGTTGTTTTTCTTGCCGTCTGGATCCTCTCCGCGGTCATAACCGAGAGCAAAGTGGAAGTGCCCAACCTGGTCGACATGAGCGTGGAGGAAGCGGCGAAGGTGGCAGCTGAACGCGATCTCGGTTTGCTGGTAGTGGCATCTGAATACGATGCAGATATCAAGGCGAACTACGTCATCTCCCAGGATCCCCAGGTAGGGGTGATGGTGAAGAAGAAGACCGTGATAAAGGTCCTGGAAAGCATGGGCCCCCTTACCGTTCCCAACCTCATAGGCCTTACCCTGGACGATGCGCGCATTGTTCTGGAGGAACGCGGATTCGAGGTGGGAGAAGTTGTCTACCGAGAGGTGGAAGGATACAGCGATAACCGTGTGGTCGAAACCGATCCGCCTTATGGATCCAAGCTGTCCAGCGGCGATGCGATAGATCTCGTGGTGAGTGCGGGGGCATCGGGATCCTGATTACCACCTGACGACGCTGGGAATAATATGCACTGCGGGAGAGCTGCTGACACCGGGTGGGGCTGCAAGCCGCTTCTAGAGCACCTTTTGAACGGGAATCGTCCGCTTACATTTGCCGCGGGGTGACGGCAATGGCGCGAGAGGAGGCTTTATGGAAGGGAAGGTACTGAAACAGAGGTATCGATTAAAGGAAAAGCTGGGAGCCGGAAGACTGGCCGATACCTACTCCGCCGATGACATGCAGATGGGAACTACGGTTGCCGTCAAGATCCTGTACAAGGAGATAGCCTCTAACGCCGCCTATATCGGGAAGCTCGAAGCGGAGCTGAAAGCCGCGACAAGGCTGGAGCACCCCAATATCAGCAGGCCACTCGATTGGGGTTGGGAGGACGAGCTCTACTTCGTTGTCTCCGAATTCGTGCTGGGCCAGAGCCTGCGGGAGGTCCTCGATGGGGGCGAGAAGCTTCCCCCACAGAGGGCGGCGAGAATCACGTCGGACGTATGCGCGGCCCTCCAGCTGGTCCACGGCAACAGCCTGATACACGGCGGCATAGCCACCAACAACATATTCATCACAGACATCGGAGAGGTGAAGCTGATGGACGTGGGTATGGCCTGGCTCGCGACGGGCAGGGGAACACCACAGTTCATCTCGCCAGAGCTTGCCCAGGGATTGGCTGTCGATGCCCGCTCGGATCTATACTCGCTGGCGGTCGTGCTCTATGAGATGCTCACAGGAAGAGTGCCCTTCGACGCACCGGACACCCAGGCGGTCATATACGAGTTGATCAACAAAACCCCCGAGCCACCCTCCTCCATTAATGCGGCCGTCCCGGCGGTACTGAACGGCGTGGTCATGAAGGCGCTGTCCAAAGACCCGGCCTTGAGATACCAGAGCGCCCGCGAGATGAATGACGAACTGCAGCAGTTTCTTGGAGGCCCGGGCGTGCCGGCTGCTGCGGCGGCTGCGCCGCCGCAGAAGAAATCCCGCGCCGCCCTGTGGGTGGTGCTGGGCGTGCTCGGCGTCCTGATCGTTGCGGCTATTATAATCCTGATCATAGTATTCACGGGCGGGGGCCAGGAAACGGTTCAGGTTCCCAACCTGGTGGGCATGACGCAGGACGAGGCGGCAAAATCCCTGCAAGATGCAGGCCTGGAGTTGGGGGACGTAGAGGATCAATACATCACGAGCCAGTCCCAGGAGGCGGGGATGGTGGTCTCCCAGGACCCTGCCGCGGGCACGTCTCTGGACAAGGGGAGCAAGGTAGCCGTAACCGTGACTGCCGAGCTGGCCATGCCTAACGTCATCGGGTTGTCCCAGACGGACGCGGTCAACGACCTCAAACAGGCTGGGGTGAAGGTGGTCGAGGTGAACAAGACCCCCGTCAGTCAGGAATCGGCCGTCGGCAAGGTGGTATCCCAGTCCCCCTCGGCAGGCTCCCTGATAGATCCGGATACGAGCGTTACCCTCGAGGTGGGGGAGGAGACTACACAGGCGGTGGTTCCCAATGTCGTGGGCTTGACGCAGGAGAAGGCGGAGGAGCAACTGGAGGAAGCGGGCTTCGAAGTCCAGGTCGAGGAAGCCTCCAGCACCGAGGTGCCGGAGGGTTCCGTTATACAGCAGAATCCTGCCGCGGAAACAGAGGTCGCCAAAGGCACCAACGTCACCATCACTGTAAGCACGGGGCCACCCACATCCTGACCGCCCGCAAGGCCGGGCTTCTTACTAAGGAGCCCGCGGAACCCTTCGTGCTTTGCGGACCCTCAAAACGGATTAGGGACCCTCTCCTATCGGTGCGGAAGGAGTAAGGTGACGCGCCATTGAAAAATATCGTGGGTATGATCAGGTGCTCGTCCTACCGAGGTCACTGGTCCGTATGATGCCGTGAAAGGGATTCTATGCTTGGCGAAGTCTTCAACCAGCGATATCGCCTGAAAGAAAAACTGGGCAGCGGGGGGATGGCCGACGTCTATCTGGCCGACGATCTCCTCCTGAACAGGGAGGTCGCGGTCAAGGTGCTGCATGCCCAGTACGCTTCGGACCCTGCTTTTATCCAGAGGTTCCGGCAGGAAGCGCAGTCCGCGGCAAACCTGAACCACCCCAATATCGTGAATATCTACGACTGGGGAAACGAGGGTGACCTCTACTTCATAGTCATGGAATACGTCGAAGGACGGGACCTCAAGGAGATCCTGCGCTCCGAGGGCCGCCTGCTCCCGGAGAGGGCGGCGGAGATTGCCGCGGAGGTATGCGCGGCGCTCCAGTTCGCCCACCGCAGCAACCTGGTGCACCGGGATATCAAACCCCACAATATCTTCATCACCAACCTGGGACAGGTAAAGGTGATGGATTTCGGCATCGCCCGGGAAGGTAGCGGCGGGGGGATAACCCAGACCGGCATGGTGATGGGCACTCCTCAGTATATCTCTCCCGAGCAGGCCCAGGGGCTTGCCGTAGACGGGCGGTCCGATATCTACTCCCTCGGGATAGTCCTTTACGAGATGCTCACTGGCCGGGTGCCCTTCGACGACCCCAACCCGGTGACCATCACCTACAAGCAGGTGCGGGAAGATCCAACGCCCCCGTCGGTTATCGATCCGGAGATACCGACGACACTCGAGGCTATCGTGATGAAGGCCTTGTCCAAGAATCCCGCTAACCGCTTCCAGAATGCCCAGGAGATGAAAGCGGACCTGTTACGTTTCCTGGAGGGCATGCCGGTTTCGGCGACCCCCGTACTCCCGGAGGCGACTCTTGCGGGAGCTGCGGTGGCAGCACCCGCCGGTGGAACCGCTCGCAGGTGGCCCTGGATAGCAGCCGCCGCCGTTGCAGTCCTCATTATAACCGGCATAATCCTTGCCCTGGTGCTGGGAGGCGGAGAGGGCAACGTCGAGGTGCCGAACCTTCAGGGCCTGACCGAACAGCAGGCGGCGAGCACGCTCGAGGGATTGGGGCTGCAACTTGGTAGAGTCGAGGACCAGTACATAGAGGAGGAGAGCGAGGAAGCGGGGATCGTCATCTCCCAGGACCCGGAATGGGGAACAATGCTCGCCAAGGGCGAGAGAGTAAACCTGACCGTAACGCGCGAATTGAGGATGCCGGAGGTCATCGGCCTGGCCCGCGACGCTGCCGAGAATTCCCTCAAAGAGATAGGGATATCCGTAATAGAGATACAGAACGTACCCGTTGATGGTGAGGAAGACGTCGGCATGATCCTTTCCCAGGAGCCGCCCGGCGGACAACTCATCTCACCCAGCACCAGCGTAAAGCTGGAGGTGGGGGTGGAACAGAAGAAGGTTGCCGTCCCCGACGTGGTCGGCGATACCCAGGAGAGCGCGGAGACGACGTTGACGGAAGAGGGTTTCCAGGTCTCGGTAACGGAGGAAGCCAGCTCAGAGGTCCCGGAGGGCAGGGTAATCCGCCAGAGCCCGCTGGCCAATCAGAAAGCGCTGGAAGGGAGCACCGTTACCATCTGGGTCAGCACGGGACCGGCTGCAGTCGAAGTTCCCGACGTACGGACGGAACTGGAGGAAGATGCCAAGGACCTTCTAACCGATGCTGGCCTGAACTATACCGTAATCTA
The DNA here is from genome assembly GCA_016931915.1 of Actinomycetota bacterium. Classification (GTDB taxonomy): domain Bacteria; phylum Actinomycetota; class Geothermincolia; order Geothermincolales; family RBG-13-55-18; genus SURF-21. Next base: position 6,733 of record JAFGDU010000024.1, on the reverse strand, counting down.
TCAGGATACTACCGATCCTGCCGAGGAGGGTGTGGTGCTGGATCAGGTTCCCCTTCCGGGAGCGATGGTCGATATCGGCTATAACGTGCGCATATTCGTCGGACGCGCGCCCTAGTACACGACCTGGTGATGTGAATCATCTGCATCTCAGGCGAAGTGGCTTATCATCAATAATGTCCCAACCATGGGGTCTGCTCCGGACATGGGACATTCAGAATGGTCAGGTTAAAGAGCGGTTAGTGAGTGGGTAGTCATATCCCATGTACGGGGCTGACCCCGGGCAGGGGATGAGGCCAGCCCCCATGCCCCCTGGCGAAAAAGGAAACCAAGACACCGGCCGCGGCCCACGGCCTTTTCTGGCCGATCCTCTTTTCCCAGGTTCCTCCCAAAATAAATCGTGATATGCGGGGCTTCTGCGCTGGTATCACTGGGTATCATGGCATATCCCCGACGTTATTGAATCCTTACTGATTATCGGCATATCCATGCAGCCTCTGAACCCGCCCCCACTCGAGATGGAGACCCCACGCCCCGTGCTATAATCGACGCCATGAACGAGCAGTATGACGTGATAATAGTCGGGGCCGGGCCGGGAGGGAGCGCCGCCGCCTGCTGCCTCGCGGAGCGTGGTTTCGGGGTTCTCCTCCTGGACAAGGAGAATTTCCCGCGCGATAAGATCTGCGGGGACGGCATAGCGCCCAGGGCGGTGCATTCCCTCTATCGCCTGAGCCTGCAGGAGAAGCTGGAAGGCCGTTTCAAGCGTACCTCGGGGATGCGTTTTTACGCCACCCATGGCGGGATGACGGAAATCCGCTACCCGATGGGCAGTCATTATCCGGACCATGGCTACGTGGTTCCACGCCGCGAGCTGGATGCTATTCTCCTCGACAAGGCTGAGATGTCGGGTGCCCGAGTCCTGCAGGGCTGCAGGGTGACCGGTCTCCTGCCGCAGAAGGGGGGGCGAGTCCCCGGCTTGGTTGCGGCATACGGCGGCGAAAGCATCGAGCTGGCCGGCCGCTTTATTATCGGAGCAGACGGTCCGTCCTCGCTCGTGGGTAAGGAGCTGGGACTCCTCTCGCGCAACCCCCTTTACATGGGGGTCTCCGTACGCTGCTATATGACCGGCGCCAGGGGGGTCTCCGATTTCCTGGAGATCTATCCCGAGGACGCCATAAGCCCCAGTTGCGGATGGATATTTCCCGTGGACGAGGAAACGGTCAACGTCGGCGTTGGCTACATGCTCTATGCCCGCGAGAAGCGGAGAATCAACCTCAACCGCGTTTTCGACGATTTCGTAACGCGCACCCGCTACGCTGCGGCAAAGCTGCGGGATGCCCAGCCCCGGGGCAGGTTGCGCGGCGCCTTGCTGAGGGTGGGTGGAGGCGGTTCCATACCACGACGAGCCAATGTCCTTCTGGTCGGTGATGCGGCTTCCCTCACCAATTCCATCAGCGGTGAAGGCATCACCTATGCGCTGGAGAGCGGCCGCTGGGCTGGCGAGACCATCGCCTCCGCGTTGCACGGCGGCGACGACAGCATCCTGGACGTCTATCCCCATATCCTGGAGTGGAAGTACGGGCGCTATTTCTATCTGGGAACCCTCGCGATCAAGTACTTCAACAATCCCTATTGCGTGAATCCGTTGCTCTTTACCACCTCGAGGATTTCCAGGCTGGGCGATAAAATGGGCCGCTTTCTCATGAACTGCCGGCGTTCCGACTACCCGCAATGAGGGGATTCACTTGGGGATCAAGGTAAGCTTTCTCTACCCGGACTTCTTCTCCTATGACGAGGAGCGCTATCTCCCTGAAGGACGCATCTACCTGGGGATCGGCTATCTTTCGGCCTATCTCAAGCGCGAGGGTCACCGCACTTCCCTCATCCACCTCGTCCGGCCGGTGAGCCGTGACGAGCTGCTGCAAAGGGTCAAGGAGGAAGAACCCGACCTGCTGGCGGTCTCCAGCACTACCCATATGTTCCCCCACGTGCGCAAGTGGGTGGATTGGATCAAGTCGGATATTGATGTATTTACCATATGTGGGGGGGCACATCCTACCATAGATCCCCAGGGAGCCCTGGACGGGGCGCCCCTGGACGCCATATGCCTGGGCGAGGGCGAGGAGGCCCTGGCGGAGTTATGTGCCAACCTGGAGGAGGGGAGAGACCCCTCCGGAATAGCTTCTCTCTGGGTGCGTAAAGGCGGCGATGTGAAGCGCAACCCGGTACGACCGCTCATCGAGGACCTCGACACCCTGCCCATGCCTGATCGGGGGATTTTCGACCCCGAGAATTTCTGCCTGCAGCAGCACGAGCGCGGAACCCTGATGGCCTCGCGGGGATGCCCCTACAGCTGCACCTACTGTTCGAACCACGTACAGCGCAGCATCTATCCCAACCGTAAGAAGTACGTGCGCTTCCGCAGCGTGGATAATGTCATGCGCGAAGTTCACGAGATAATAAGCGCAGATAAAGAGAGGAGGCTGCGCTATATACGCTTCGATGACGATGTCCTGACCCTGGACCACGCATGGCTTGGCTCGTTGTTGTCGCGCTACGGCTGCGAGGTCGACCTCCCCTTTATCTGCAACTCGCGTGTGAACGTGCTGGACGAGGAGACGGTCAAGCTCCTGGCTGCTGCGGGCTGCTCGGTGACATGTATGGGTATCGAAAGCGGCAACGAGACCATACGCAGCAAGGTGCTCAACCGCCGAATGTCCAACCAGGATATCGTGCGGGCATTCCGGCTCTGCCGGGAATACGGCATCAAGACCGTTTCCACCAACATGACCTCTCTGCCGGACGAGGATCTCCCGGCTCTCCTGGATTCCATAAAGATCAATGCCATGGCCCGCCCCCACTGTATGCAGGTATCCACCTATCATCCCTACCCCAATACACGCCTCTACAGCTACTGCCAGGAAAAAGGCTACTTGTCCGAACGCCATGTGGATACCATATTCGACGGGCGCAGCGCCCTGGACAGCCCTCCCTTCCGGGAGCCGGCTTACATGTTCGTCAAGGAGAAGTTTTACCCCCTGACGGAGCTCTACTCCCGCCTCTACGAGCGCGGAAAGGCGGGGGAGACAATGGTCAGAACCCTTGACTGGCTGCTCACCACCGGAAGGTTTCCCTGGAACCGGCGCCTGCCTTTGCTGGAGAAGTTGGTGGACTGGGCTGACAGGCGATCCCGCTTCGATTGGATCTATTATTGATAGCCCTGGACGAAGGGTAACGGTCTTCGCTCCTGCAGGTGTTATGTTCCCGAGCCCGGGGATAACGGTCCTCGCTTTAGCTTTTCCGGCCCGGGGCCTCCAGGTAACGGTCCCGCTCGCAAGGCCTCGCGGATACCGACCTGGTAGTTCCCCGGGCAAGTAGTAGCGCATACAAAGGTCGTTTAGGACCGACCCCCGGATCCCGGAGAAGTGGGTTGTATACGGGCTATGCCCGATCGGAATACTGCCTTCCGTTGCGGGGAAAGACACACGGATCATTTCTTTCTCTAGCTACTTCTTGCGTGGTTGCTCAGACGGATGGAGTTCGCCAGCGCACGTGGCTGCTCAGATCACGGGTGCCAGGCCTCCAGGGATAGAAGACGGGTATCAGGCCTCCACATGGAAATGTGGAGGCGCTGACACGCCGGAGAATCAAGGTGGAGGCGCTGGGACACCGCAGCGTCACCCTCCGGGTGCCGCTGTCGCTTACGCAATACAAACCGCCGTACCGTATCGCTCAGACGGATGGGGTGTTTCTACCCGCGTGGCGGCGCAGGTGGAGAGATAGGGGAGCACGGAGTGGTCAACTTGTTAAGAAACCCTTTTCTGGGTCGATAGAATGTGTAGGGTTGCCATGAGGCAAGCAGAGAGAAGCATCGTTAGCGGCTGGCGAAGGTTAGGGGTCAAGAGCATGCCCAGAATGAAGTTATGCCCGGAGTGCGGCGTCCCCAGGCGCTTCACCAAGGAACACATGTGGCTCAACAATGGCACCATAGTGCAGAGAAAGAATCCCGAGCACCGCATGATCTTCATCGAGAACGAGAACATAGTGTCGACCTTTCGCGGCGTCGAGGAGATAATCGGCATGTCCATAGAGCGCATCATCATCGAGGCCAAGCGCCGGGCCTCCTACGATTTCGTCGATCACATGCTGCCCGCCCCGGTGAAGGCCATAGTGAGGCTCATCGGCGTTAAACCGGTAATCAGGAACGTAACCACCCTGGGGATGGTGATGGGATACGGCGATATGCACCTGGAATCGATCCGGCGCGCACACGACGAGGGAGACTACATCACAATCCATTGCAGGGAGCTCTATTCTATCCCCCTCTTCAGCGGAGACTTCGCCGGCACCTTCAACGCGGTCGACAGGAGAGAGGTGGGGATCACGTACGAGGAGATCGGACCGGACGAATACCTGATAACGGGCCATATAACGCCCCATCCCCTGGAGCTGCGGGAGAGGCTGCAGACCATGGAATATTCCCACAAGGAGGGTGATATCGAGTTCGAGCCTTGCCCTCGCTGCGGGAGTCCGATGATACTCTCGCGCTACAAGTGGCATGCAGACCGCGGAGTTATCCTCAACCGGACCAGCGGACGCCGTATGGCCGCCATGGGCCCGGCAGCACTGGACGCCATCATAATGGAGCTGGAGAAGGAACTGGGGGACACGGTCCCCCGGGCTATCGTCGAGGCCCAGCGCCGCATCCTGCGCAGCGGCTTTTACTCCGTCGACGAGGCGAGATCGCCAGAGGATTTTCGCGAGGCGCTGGCCTTGCGCGGTATGGGAGACCTCAAGGAGGTCGATTGGAGAGAAAGCGGCCTGCATTTCCGCATGCAAAACCCCTGTCTCGTCCTGGTGCTCGTAGGTCTGGTACAGGGGATGTTCGAGTTAGTCAGCGGCGCTGAGAGCGAAGTCGATTGGGAGATCAACCCCGACGGAGACCTGGTGGTAGAGGTCGCAGCCCGCTGAGAACCATCTCCATACCTGGCACGCCTTCCGCTACGCACTGCGGCGATCCGCACCAAGAGCGAAGATGGGCACGGCCCTTGTTCAGTACCCCGTTTGCGGAGTCGATACCTTTCGTATAACGCCTTAACGGTTGCACCGGAGAGAGCTAGAGAATCAAGGTGGAGTGAATGATCGGCGACAGGCAATGTAAGGAGTGCGGAGCGCCGAAGCGGTTGGTAAGGGAACACCGCTGGTTGAGCAACGGCACTATCGTACAGCGGAAGAACCCCTATCACCGCATGATCTTCATCGAGTGCGAGAACATCAATGCCACCTACCGCAACCTGGAGGAGCTCGTCGGTGTTTCCATCGAGCATCTCCTCATCGAGGCCAAGCGCAAGGCCACATTCGATTTCATCGATCGCCTGTTGCTGTCGGGGGTAAAGACCTTCGTGAGGTTATCCGGAGCCAGGATCATCGCGCGTGCCGTGACCAGCTTGGGGAGCACCATGGGTTACGGCAAGATCAAGCTCGCGGACATCCATCGCATCCACGGCAGGGATGATTACGCCACTTTCCGCGTGGAAAAGCCCTACTCGCTGCCGCTCCTTTGCGGCGATATGGCGGGGTCCTTGAATGCCATCGACCGCCGGGAGGTAGGGATCAGCTACGTTCAAGTCTCTCCGGAAGTCTACAAGGTGACCGGCAGGGTCTCCGATCATCCCCTGGAGTTGAAGGAGAGGCTGGAGGGCACGAGATACAAGTACAAACCGGGGGATATAGAGATCGAGAGGTGCCCGGCATGCGGCGGCCCCGCTTTCCTCTCCCAATACCATTGGGACCTGGAAAACGGCATTATAACCAGCAAGAGCAGCGGTCACCGCAAGGCCATGATCGGCCCCGCGGCTTTAGAGTCGGTCATCGAGGAACTGCAGCACGAACTTGGTGATACTGTTGCCGAGACGGTCATCGAAGCACAGAGGCGCTTTGTCAAGACGGATTTTTATTCCCTCGAGGAGGCCAGTTACGAGGAGGGCTTGCGCAAGCATCTCTATTTGAGAGGGATGGGAAACCTGCGCGAGTTGAAGTGGAGCGAAAGCGGCCTCTATCTGAGGCTCGAGAACGCCTGCCTTCACCTCGTCCTGGTCGGACTGGTAAAAGGCCTTTACGAGTTGGGAATCGGACGCGATGCCGAGGTGGAATGGGAACTTGATGCAAGCGGGAGCTTCGTCATCAGAGCCCTCCCGGCTGGCTGAATGTCGCGGCAAGGCATCATTCTGCGCAGGAACAGGGCATATCGTTGCACTTCGGGCAACCCCCGGCGTACTTCGATACCGCCCGGTCCAGATCGATGCCATACAGATTGGCGAGGCTCGCCAGCCAGGCCATGACGTCGGCGAACTCCTCGCTCAGGGATTCGCGGTCTCCGCTTCTCATGGCGCGTGAAAGCTCTCCCGTCTCCTCCACCAGCCAGCCGAAGGTCCCCCACTGGCCCCTGAGCTCGTCCTTCGCCAGATAAGTCCTGGCGATGAGTTCCTGGAAGCCTTTTATATCCACGTTGCCTCCTGAGCCGGATGTCGTCCGTTCAAGGATATCACAGGTAGGGTATCAGCCCCCGATATATTGCAGACCCCCTGCAGACCTGGCGGGTTTGATATAATATATTCCTGCCTGGACACGGGTTTGAGGTCATCCCGGGCGAGTGGCGGAATTGGTAGACGCGCTGGGTTCAGGGTCCAGTGCTCGTATGGGCATGCGGGTTCGAGTCCCGCCTCGCCCACCAGGT
>JAFGDU010000023.1 GCA_016931915.1 Actinomycetota bacterium | reverse complement strand
GGCCTCGGCGGCCAGCTGGTCGATGGGCTCGGTGATGCGCCTGCGGATGAGGTAGTTGAGGACGAAGAAGGTGATGATCACCACCGCCAGGACGGAGAGGAACACCGACAGGCCCAGGGTGAGGCTGACGCTGCTACGCTCATCGTCGTAGTAGGCGTTGATGGAATCTATGCGCTCCTGCATGGGGATGACGGAGACATAGGAGTAATAGAACCCCTCGGTGACGGGGCTCTCGTCCATCTCGAGGATCATCAGCTGATAATCTGCCAGGCCCAGCTCGGGCACGCCCTCCTCCAGCAGGAGGTAGGGCTCCTCCGCCTCCATGGCCTCCACCAGGTAAGGGGGGACCTCCCAGTTGTAGACCATGCTCTCGTCGCTGGAGACCATGACGAAGGGCTCATCTACCAAGGCGGAAGGGGGCACGAGCACGAAGAAATATTCCAGGTCGAAGAATCCGGCATCCACCATCCTCTTCATGCCCTCGTCGGCCGTTTTCTGAAAATCGGTAAGCTTTCCTTGCGCTATATCCGCAAAGAATTGCGTATCGTCGAAATCGGTAAGGCCCATCCCCGACGCGCCGCTCTGCATCTCCAGTAAGACCAGGTAGTCAAGGGCTGATGATATGTTATTCACCTCGGTCTCGATCACCTTGTCGATGCTCTTATCGATGAGCTCGTTCTGCGAGTTGCGCACCAGGAAGAAGGTCACCAGTCCCGATATGACCAGCACCACCACGATGAGCCCGGTGATCTCGTACAGGATCCGTGACCTCTTCCTTTTGAAGCCGGAATCTCTTTTCCTCTCTTCCTTGACCATTTTGTAACACCCCTTCACGGTAGGCCTGCCCTTTTTCGTAGAGCGGCCCCTATGGACTTCCAATATCACATGGAATAACTTCGCCTCAATCTCTACTTTCCTTAAGTAAATCAAGCGCTAGCCTTTTCGTGCTTGATCAGTGGCATATGGAGGGATTTTGTGGTCACACATTACCTTCATTCCTACTAAATCAAGCGCATTCACCTTTACTTAACCAATAACGACGGGATGGAAGACGGGTTCAACCGCTGCGCGCCGCAATCACCACCGGAGGCAGGGGGGGGCGAAGACAGCCGAGGGTTAAAGATCAAGACGCCGCGTCCTTATCCCGAGTGTTTGGGGGAGGAACGAGCGGGCGTACGCAATAGTTCACACTCACTAAAGAAGCAGCAACTGGCCCGAAATGGTTGGTTTAGAACGGCGAAACCATGGGTATATGGGTACGGGGGTTCGTGTCTCGTGTCTCGATTGGGGACAGGCCGGAATCTCCCGGATGCAACCGGCGGGTTCGGGAGAAGAGGAAAGGCACCCGCATTCAGCGGGGCCTTTTTCTATGCGGCCATATCCCTCAAGCGGTGTAGAAACGGGCTCTCCTGGAGAGATAGCTGATGACCGGCATGAGGTCCCCACCGGTGATCTGACCCATGCCGCCCCGCGCCGCGCTTACCTCGTCGAAACCCTGCAGCCCGTCCCTCCTCACCGTCCTGCCGTGGAAGAGAACGGGAACGGGGTCTCCACCGTGTATCACCCTCCGGTCGAGGGCGGTGGGCGTAGAGTGGTCGGCGGTGACGACCAGCAGCAGCTCGGGATCGTCCCACGATGTCGCCGCGGAGGACAGAGCCAGGTCCATGGCCGCTATCACCTCCGCCTTGGCCGCCGGGTCGCCGGCATGGGCGGCCTCGTCGGCGTGCTTGGTGTGCACAAAAACGAACTCGAAACCCTCCCGCAGTAACGCGGAGGCTGCCTCCAGCTTCATCTCCAGGTCTCTACCCGCATCCTTCGCACCCACCGTTTTCACCTGCATGGAGAGCACCTCTCCCATGCCCTGGAAGCACGGCGTGGAGACCACGGCGGCCGGCCGCATGCCGTGGCGGCGCCCGAAGGGCTCGACGTCCATCGCCAGCGAGGGCCATTTCATGGTAAATCCCAATGCTCCTCCGTCCCACGCGTTCTCCCGTTCCAACATCACCTCCGCGGCATGGATAAAAGCGGTAAGGGCGCGCTCGGTGGCCGCCGTGGCGCCATCGTCCTCCCAACCGCCGGCCGGCCGCAGCTCCTCCACCGGGAAATGGTGGATGAAGGGGTCGGTCGGAAGGAGATGGTGAGAACCGCCGCCAACCACCGCGATGAACTCCATGCCCCCCATATAGAAGAGCCGCATGCCCCCGGGGGCAAGCTCGCATAGCCTGGCCGCCCAGGTAGCGCAAATGTCCTCGATGGGTGCGCCGCTTTCGTCCAGGACGAAGGTGCCCTCCCGTTTCACCTCCAGCGGAACCAGGTTGAGCATGAACAGTGCGTCGCTGGACTCGATCGGCAGTCCCGCGGCCAGGGCGTGAAAGCAGGCGCGCCCGGGAAATTCGCCGGGGCGGTATCCGAACATGCTCCAGTGGGCGACCTCGCTCGAGGGGCAGACGCCCGGCCGCAATGGATACATGAGCGCGCAGCATCCCTCCTGAGCCAGGCGATCCAGGGCAGGCGTGGCCGCGGCCTGCAGGGGCGTCGACCAGGCGAGTTCGGGATGGGACATATCCGCCAACCCGTCCATCACCAGCAAGAGGACTTTCATCTCTCCTCCCCTCCGCTCATGATGGAAGGACCTCCCTGACCGCGGCATCGTAGTCGACCCCACCGCCGTCCCTCAACGAGGTGAGGATGCGTTTCGTGACCGGCACCAGGTAATCGTCCAGATAGGCTCGTACCCAGCTCTCGTCGCAGGAGACACTACCGTCAAGCTCGCGGTAATTGCCGGAGAGGACGCAACCGGGTTGAGCCTCCCCCTCCTTCCAACCGCCGGTGAGGGAGAGGATGGCCTTCTCGTCATCCAGCTCCAGCAAGGGCATCTCCATGCTGATGCCGAAACTCGCCAGGACCTCCCGATACGCCTCCACTGCCGGCTGGATCTGGTTTATCTTCACCCTGCCCTTGTGGTAGAGCCTCTCGCCCGACACCAGGCGCAAGGCCCCCGCCTCCCAGGCCAGGGGGGCGCGCACCGCGTGCAGGTACATGTGACACCCGATGCATATATGCCAGGGGCCGTAGAGGCGTGAGAGGACGGCGTTTACGCGGCCTACAGTCGCCCTCCACCACGAAGGGGAGCCCAGGACAACCGCCTCCAGGACCTCGACCCCCAGCGGTTTCATCAGGCGTTGCAGTCGCTCTACGTTGGCGGGCAGCGCCTCGACGTCGCCGTACTCGGTCCCCGTGCAGGCCACGGTAGGAAGCACCTGGCGCAGCTCTCCCCTCTCAGCCAGCACCACTGCCGCAGCGACGCTGTCTCTGCCCGCGATCTCCACCATGACGCCGCCTTCCCGCATGTCTCCCCGGTACAGACCGCTCACCCAGTCCGGCAGATGAGACAGTTCATGCATGTTTCCCACCATCGATCCTGCCTCCGAGCTTCATGTCATTCCCTTTTGCCATCCCCATTATATCTCCGGCAAGAGCGCCCGTATAAGCAGGGCCATTGCGGTCCCGCGACCCTTGCGGCGCGGTCTCAAGAACGACTGGCATGCGTCATTGTCTATAAACATCATCCTCCCTATGCTCGATATATAAGTGATAACGCTTACTTAGAGCAGAGACGGAGGCAGGATGGCCCTGACTGACAACCTCAACGAGCTTGGGAGCCGCGCACGAGCGCTGGTCGAGAACGTACGCCTGGTCATCAGGGGAAAGGATGCCCAGGTGGAGATGGCCATCGTGGCGCTCGTAAGCGGCGGGCACCTGCTTATCGAGGACGTGCCCGGCGTAGGCAAGACCATGCTCGCGCGTTCTCTTGCCCTTTCCATCTCCGGCTCCTATTGCCGCATCCAGTTCACACCGGATCTGCTTCCATCGGATATCACCGGAACGACGGTATTCAACCAGAAGAACGCCGAATTCGAGTTCCGGCCCGGGCCGGTATTCGCCAACGTTGTGCTTGCAGACGAGATAAACCGCGCCACCCCGCGCACCCAGTCGAGCCTCCTGGAGGCCATGGACGAGGGGCAGGTCACCGTGGACGGCACCTCACATGCACTTCCGAGACCGTTCTTCGTCATCGCAACCCAGAATCCGATCGAGTACCACGGCACCTATCCTCTCCCCGAGGGGCAGCTGGACCGCTTCTGCATGAGCGTGACCCTCGACTACCCTTCCGAGGACTACGAGAAGTTGATCGTGGAGAGCCAGCTGGAGGAACACCCGGTGGAAGGGCTGAGGCAAGTGCTGCGGGCCGACGAGATCTCCAGGCTGCAGAAGGCGGCCCGGACGGTATCTGTCGATCCCGACGTCCTCGGCTATGCCGTAAGCCTCGTGCGGGCGACGCGGGAAGACGAGGGCCTATCCATGGGAGCCAGTCCGCGCGGCACCATATTCCTGGTACGTTCCGCCCAGGCCAACGCCTTTATGGAGGGACGCGATTTCGTCACCCCCGACGACATCAAGGCCATGGCCGTTCCCGTGCTCTCCCACCGGGTGATACCGGCATCCCGTTCGCAGGGACTGAACGAATCGCGTGACGCGATCTCGCGCATCCTGGCCCGCATGCCGGTCCCGGTGCTATAGGAGGCTGCCTTGTTTTTCTCGCGTTCCATCATGGTCTTGATCCTCTCGTTCTCCATGATCCTCATCGGCGTGAACTCCCAGTCGGGATGGATGTTCTGGTTCGCCAGCCTGCTCATCGCCGCCCTGTGTGTCTCCTGGTCCATCTCCCTCTTCCAGGTGAGGAAGCTTTCCCTGGTCCGAAGGCACCTGCAGGAGATAGACGAGGAGGATACCCTGCGGGTTACCCTGGAGATACACAACCGCGGACTCTTCTCCCGCAACCTCCTGGAAGTCCTCGACGAGGATCCTGTTGAAGGCAATCTACACAAGCGCTTGCGCCTGATATCAAAACGCAAGCCTTTGCGCGAACAGATGCGCGACCCCAGTCCGCCCGAGAAGGAATCCCCTGCCGATGTCGGGGGCCGCGCGTCCTTTCTCATCACGCGCATAGACGGCGGGGGCGAAGCCTCTTTCTCCTATCTGCGCGGCAAGCTGCGCAGGGGAGTTTACGAGAACTGGCCGGGCTACTTCTACTCCGAGGGGATCCTCGGTCTTGCCCGACACAGCAGCCGCCTGGAAGTCGAGTCGCAGCTTACGGTCCTTCCCCACTACGAGGAACTGGGCAGCTTTCCCCTGGTCGATTCGTTTCTCCATCACCAGAAGACATCTCAGGAATATTCTTGCAAAAAAGGCGTGGGGATCGACTACTACGGGGTGCGCGAGTTCCGCTCCGGCGATCCCCTGCGCCACGTGCACTGGAAGACCACGGCGCGCAGGGGCGAGCTGGTGGTAAGGGAGTTCGAGCAGGAAACCGGGACTCCGCTGGTGGTGCTCATCGACAACCGCGCGGGCGGTGATGACCACAAGCACTACAGGGTCCTTCTGGACGCCGAGGCGCGCCTCGCGGCCAGTGTCGTACATTACGCACATTACGCCGGGCACCCCGTGACGCTCGCCGCATACCGCGGAGAGCGCCCGGATCTCTACGACGTAAAGAGTTTCCATGACGCCCTGAGGTGGCTGGCCGCCCTGGAACCGGTGGGAGGCGCCGGACTGGTGCAGCAGGCGGAGGGGCTATGGCCGGAGCTGTCGCCGGGTTGCTTCTTCTGCTGTATCACTCCGGCGCGCGGGATGGACTGCCGCCGGATCGCCTCGGCCCTGCCCTACATGTGCCATGTCGCACTGGTTCTCGTCGATCCCCTATCGTACAACGGGAATGGATCTTCGCACCTCGCCGCCAGCCCCGAGCAGGTACTGTCCGGCCTGATCGAGACGCCCTTCCCTGGACTGTTCAGCATATCGCTGCACCGCAAAGAAGAAAGCTTGAGAGTATGCCTGGAAAAGCCCTTGATTATCTACGGCGAATCAACGCCCCGCGGGAGATAGAGGATTCCCGGCAGCTGCGCATAGCGGTCTGGGCGGCCGTCTCCATCTCCATCTTCGCCCTTGCCCTGCAGGGGGTTACGAGCATGGCGATGGTGGTGGCCTCCATCATCCTCATTACCGCAGGGTCGTTCATGAGCTGGCGGCGCAGGTACAAGCCAAACATTGCGCTGAAGATGGTGATCATGCTCCTGACCGTTGCCGCCCTGGCCTCCTTCCTGCGCCAGGTGATCCTGCAACCTTACGACCCGCGCGTCCCCCTGGCCGAGCTCTTCGTCTGGGTGCAGGTATTGCACAGCTTCGACTTGCCGAGAGGCAAAGACCTGCTGCTCGCGCTGGTAAGCTCGCTCATCCTGCTCGCCCTGGCGGGCTCCTTTGCCCTCTCCGCATCCTTCGGGTTGGTGATCCTGCTCTGGCTCGTGGCGACCTTGCCTGCGCTGTACTTCATACAGCAGTCGCGGCTGCATGCGTTCTCCGCAGAACCGGTGAACCAAAGCACGGCCCGGCTGTCGGCCTGGCGTCTCTCTGCGATCATGATGACCCTGGTGATCGTGGTCTCCATGAGCGGTCTGGCCCTGGGCGCTTTCATGCCCCGTATAAACTCCAACTACCTGCACTCTCTGCCTTTCTCCATACGACGGTCTTTCGCTTCATCCGAGGGATACCGTTTCTCGAATCCCGCCTATCCGGGCCTGCCCGTCAGCCCACCGCAGACAGCTACGGAGGTCAACCCGGAGGGTTATTTCGGATTTGGGCCCTACCTGGACCTGCGTTCGCGTGGCACGCTGGTGGACCTCCCGGTGATGAAGGTACGCTCGACTGAACCCGCCTACTGGAGCGGCCTCGCCTTCTGGGAATATAACGGCTACGCGTGGACCACGCCCGACGAGGAGCCCGAGCGGCTGTATGCCTCGACTCAGCCGTTCAGCATCGACTACGATCCCCTCCAGGCCCACCTGGCCTCGAACACCATCATCCAGACCTATTACCTGGAGACCGATCAGCCCAGCGTGATCTTTGCTTCCTACCGGCCCGACTTGCTCTATTACCCCTCCGATTTCGTATACCAGGACGAATCCGGGCTGAAGAGCCCTTTCCCCCTGGACGAAGGCCTTGTATACAGCGTCGTTTCGCGCAACATAGCCTCCGAAAGCAGGATATCCAGCTCCACGAGGGAGGTGCAGGGCGGCGCACTATTACCCTACCTCGAGCTGCCGGCCATGGCGGAGCGGGTGCAAGACCTCGCCGACGAGATCATCCCCCGCGGCGAGGGACCCTTTGCCCGCGCCCTGGCCATCGAGGACTTCCTGAAGAGCGAATACGAATACTCCCTCGACGTGCCTCCCCTGCCCGCGGGAGAGGACGCCGTCGACTTCTTCCTCTTCGAGCACCGTCGGGGCTACTGCGAGCATTTCGCCACCGCATATGCGGTTCTGTGCCGCATGGCGGGTATTCCCTCACGGGTTGTCACCGGGTATTCCACCGGCGACTACAACCCGTTCACGGGGCTTTACGAGGTCGGCCTCGACGATGCACACGCCTGGGTGGAGATATACCTGGAGGGTATCGGCTGGGTGACCCGCGAGCCCACTCCCGGCTTCAGCATGCCGGAATCCAGCCAGGGCTCGGGCGATCTCTGGATATTCCAGGACTTCTTCTCGTGGGTTGGCCGCAACCTGTCGGCCCTGTTTCCAGGGCCGCTTCGCTCGGCCCTGAAGGCCGGCCTCGCTGCAGTAGCCACGGCGGCTTCGTCCCTCGCTCAAGGCCTGCTCTACTCGGTGGGGGAAGCCCCCTGGCTTCTCCTGGTGCTGGCCCTTGTCCTGTCCATCATTCCCCTTGCATGGCTGTTGCGCAGACGCCGGAGCGCAAAGATACCGCCTCCGGCTTTCCAGGACGGTCCCCTTCTCGCAATGCGAGACTTCCTGGGTGCCCTGGACTCTCTCGGCATAGTGAGGGCCCCCAGCCAGACAGCCGGAGAGTTCGTGCAGGGGCTGTCGGCCGTTTTACCGGGCGTGGACCTCTCGTGCGAGCTCATGCTCTTCGAGCGGGCCCGCTATGGGAATTCGCGCTTGGACGAAGACGATACCGGCCGCTTGCGGCGTGGCTTGATGAACGCCCTGGAGCAGATCGAGCGAGCCTTGCGGCCTCGCCCGCGCAGGCGCAGAGCCCGAACACCCAGGGACGGCGCTTGAGCACCCGGGCGCGCCCGGCCGGGAATGGAAGCAAGCATGCGGCGAAGGCAGCCAGCCTTGCGGTTAAGGGCCCGTTCCCGTCCGCAGTGCAGGTCCGAACCCTAGCGCGGGATGTCCTCCTCCAGGTCCAGCTCTATCTCCTGGCTCATTGACCTGGGCACGTACAGGGGGCGCTTGAAGAGGTTGCGCATGTCGGTCCAGGGGGAATCCCCGTCGGACACCCTGGAGACGACCTCGCGGAAGCTGTTGACCTTGGCATCCAGGTTGTCCACGTGGTGGAGGACGATGGCTTCCAGCGTC
Organism: Actinomycetota bacterium; assembly: GCA_016931915.1. Taxonomy (GTDB): domain Bacteria; phylum Actinomycetota; class Geothermincolia; order Geothermincolales; family RBG-13-55-18; genus SURF-21. The sequence goes on along the minus strand of JAFGDU010000023.1, from coordinate 47,645 downwards.
TTGGGGCGCTTGGGCGAGCCCCACTCCAACTCACCGTGATGGCTGAGTACGGCGTGGCGCAGTCGCAGCGCCAGCTCCTCGGGGAATCCCTCCAGGCCCGCGATGCGCTCCCTGATCATCTCGTCCGAGAGCAGGAGGTGACCCAGGAACCTGCCCGCATCCGAGAACTCGATAGCCCTGTCGTAATCCAGTTCCTCGATCTTGCCGATATCGTGCAGGGCAGCCGCGGTTATGAGGAGGTCGCGGTCTATATCGGGGTAGAGGTCGCAGATCATGCGGCAGATGCGCACCGTGGTCGCCGTGTGCTCCAGCAAGCCGCCCAGATAGGGATGATGGTAGTTCTTGGCGGCGGGAGCGGTGGTGAACTTGCCCATGAACTCCACATCGTTGAAGAAGGCGAGTAGCAAACCCCGCAGGTGCAGGTTGCGTACCTCCTCCAGGGCCAAGCGCAGCTCCCCTTCCAGCTCGCCCCGGTCCGTCCCTACCACGCGCAGGAAATCGGAGGCGTCTACTTCGTCCTCACCGCAACGCCGCAGGGAGTTCACTACCACCTGGAGCTGATCCCTGTATTTCTCCGCCCGGCCGCTCACCGCCACGTAGTCTTTCTCCGCGAAGGCGTCCTTGTAACGGCTCGCACCGTCCCATAGGCGTGCGTCCACCTTGCCGCTCTTATCGACCAGCTCCAGCGCCATGTAAGGCGCTCCGGCCCTGGTCTTGCGCAGCTCCTTGCGCGTCACGATGAACGTGCTCTTGACTTCCTCTCCCGGCCTCAAGTCCTTGACCAACTGTTTGGGCAAACCCGCCTCCTAAGTACTGGCCACCCCCGTTATTTCTTCTTTCCCTTTCCCGTTTATTCCTTGATGGTGGAGACGGCCGAAGGAGTACCGGCGCTGGCCGCACACATTTCCGGGCTGCCCGAGCGCATGGCATCTCGCCCAACAGGATCCGTTTCTCACCCTCGATATCCATACTACCCTCAGGCTGTGACAAAGCGCCGTGGCCGCTGCCGGGGTGCCCCGTCCCGTCACCATGCATGCACGGGAACCCTCGATGCCGGGAGGCACGGGAGAACCGCATCCCCACGCGTTTGACACATGCCTGAAGCCCCGGATATTTTATACACAGAGCCATAAACCTTAATGGCAGGAGATATCGGGAATTTCAGGGGTCTTGCCTGCAAGGTAGCAGTATCCCATGTTGCCATCGGTAGGTGAGGTTCGGTTGAAGATAGTTTTCCTGGTCAGACACGCCAAATCGAGTTGGAAAGATTCCTCTCTGCCCGACAGAGACAGGCCGCTCAAGAAACGCGGAGCCAGGGACCTGGAGTTGCTTAGGCCGGTCTTGACCGCACACGAGCACAAGCCCGAACACGTGTTCTCGAGCGATGCCAGGAGGGCGGCGGAAACCGCTGCAACCCTGGCCGCGTTTTACGGCCTCAAGAAGAGCCACGTCGCTTTCACGCCAGAACTGTACGCTGCGTCTCCCGGCGAGATCCTCGATTTCATCCGCAATAGAGACGATGGCCTGCGCAGTATAATGATAGTGGGGCACAATCCCGAGATGAGCGAAGCCGTTGATCTTCTTGGAGAAGAACCCCTGGAGGTGCTGCTGCCGACTTCGGCGATCGTCTGCAGCAGTTTTTTCATCGACAGCTGGGAAGAGCTGCGGGAGAACACCGGCCACCTGGAGTTCTTCGAATACCCCAGGAAATACAAGCAGGAGGTGCCGGGATCAACAAATACATCAACCGGGAGTTGAGCTGGCTCTCGTTCAACGAGAGGGTCCTGCAGGAGGCGGAAGATGCGACCGTCCCGCTCCTGGAGAGGCTGCAGTTCCTGGGCATATTCTCTTCGAACCTAGACGAGTTCTTCAGCGTCAGGGTCGGCACGCTCAATCGCCTCATAGCCTCGGGCCAGAAACCGGCGACGTTTCTCGGGGGGACGCCGAAAGCGGTCCTGGAACAGGTCATCGAAAGGTCGAGGTCTCTCCGCAAGCGCTTCGAGAAGGATCTCACCCTGGTCCTGGACGAACTGGTAAAAGAGAACGTCATCATGGTGGACGAAAGGGGCTTGAGCCAGGAGCAGGAAGAGTACTTGCAGGATTATTTCTCCGCAAAGGTCCGCCCCAGGCTCATCCCCATCATGCTGGATAATGTCCATGTTTTTCCCTATCTGTACAATCTCGTCATCTACCTGGCCATCGTAATCAAGATAAAGGATAAGGCCTCAGGGCGGCAGTACGCGTTGATAGAGGTCCCGGCCGACGTTCTGCCCAGGTTCAACCGGCTGCCCGGAAGCGCCGACAAAGCCTACATCATCATGCTCGATGACATCATCCGTTACGGATTGAAGGATATTTTTTCCATGTTTGAATTCGAGGACATATCCGCATACACCATAAAGATGACCCGCGACTCCGAGCTGGATATCGAAACGGACATCACCACCAGCCTGTTCGAGCAGATATCGCGCTCGATAAAGAACCGCAAGTACGGGGGTCCCGTCCGCTTCGTGTACGACCGGGAGATACCCGATGACTTCCTGCAGTATATCGCCGCAAAAAAGGAGATTTCGCCCCAGATCATGATCTCCGGCGGCAGGTATCATAACGCGAGGGACATGGCCACCTTTCCGGACCTGGGCAAGCGCTTCAACAAGCTTAAATACAAACACCCCGAGCCGCTGGAGCATGCGGTGCTGCGTAACTACACCAGTACGTTGCAGGCCATCGCGGACCAGGACGTTCTGCTTCACTTCCCCTACCAGTCCTTCCATTACATCATCGACCTCCTGCGCGAAGCCGCCATCGACAAGGACGTCGTCTCCATAAAAATGACGCTCTACCGGGTCGCGGATGAATCTCAGGTGGTCAACGCCCTCATCAACGCCGTAAGAAACGGGAAGGAAGTCACCGTGGTCGTGGAGCTCCAGGCCCGTTTCGACGAGGAGGCCAACATCCAGTGGACGGAGCGCCTGGTCGAAGAAGGGGCGAACGTCATCCCCGAAATACCCGGAGTAAAGGTCCATTGCAAATTACTGCACATAACGCGCAGGGATAAGCGGGGGTTCCGGCACTATGCGGGCATCAGCACGGGAAACTTCAACGAATCCACCGCCAGGATATATGCCGACCACGTGCTGCTCACCAGCGATCCCAGGATCACCAGCGAGGTGGAACACATGTTCGAGTTCCTGGAGAACAGCTTCAAGTCCTTCAATTACCGCCACCTTCTCGTCTCCCCCTTCAACATGACCAAGAAGCTGTATAAACACATAAAGGGCGAGGTGAAGAACGCCCAGGAGGGTAAAGACGCCTATATCTACGCGAAACTCAACAGCTTCTCGCACAAGAAGACCATCAACAGGCTTTACCGGGCCAACAATGCCGGGGTCAGCATCAAGATGGTCAATCGCGGCATCTGCTGCCTTATACCCGGCGTAGAGGGGCTGAGCGAGAACATCGAGGTGATCAGCATCGTGGACAAATACCTCGAGCACTCGCGCATCATCGTCTTCTGCAACGACAACGATCCCCTGGTCTTCATATCCTCCGCCGACTGGATGACGAGGAATTTCGAACGCCGCATCGAGGTGGGGGTTCCTATCTACGACCAGGGCATCAAACAGGAGTTGATCGACTACGTCGGGATCCAGCTGAGCGACAACGTAAAAGCGAGGATCATCAACGACAAACAGGACAATAGCGAGAGAAACGTGTCGGGGAAGAAGAAGATAAGGGCACAGGACGCGATATACGGATATCTGGAGGATAAACTGCGCAGCGATAACGGCCGGGAGCAATGATCGAGGAATGAAGCAACTCTGTTTCAGAACGGACGAGGACAGATCGCGGGGCTTTACGCTGCTCGTCGAGGAGAGGTTCGAGGTGGAGCGAGAGCCCCTTAGCGAGTTGCCGATCACGCCATACGACACCTTCGACTGGAGATTGTACGGGAAGGGCTATTTTGCGTATGCGGCGCCGGGTTCGTTCAGCATCCAGGGGCTACGCGACCATTCGCCGTTTATCGCGTGTGCGCTCGAGAGCGTGCCCGGGTTCTGGTGGGAGTTCCATGACGAAAACCTGCGTGGATTTCTGAAAGACATCGCGGGCATAAGGGCCCTGCTGCCGCTGGCCACGTTCAACCTCCGCGAACAGCAATACCTCGCGCGAAACGAGGACCAAAAGATCGTAGGCCGGTTCTCGCTCCTGACCCACGACGCACACGGCAATGGATCGCATTCATACCTGCTCGTGAAAGCCCTCAGGGGCTACCCGGAAGAGCGGGATCTCCTCCTGGCAATGGCCAGGGAATCGGCCATGGGGGAGCTTCCGCACCCCTTCATGGAGGAGCTTCTGCTCACAGCGGGTATCCATCCCGGGGATTACAGCTCCAAGCTAGACTTACGCTTGAACAGGAAGCAGAACGTCACCGAAGCGGCCCTGGTCATCCACAGGAACCTGCTGTCCACCATCAAGTCAAACATCCCGGGTATCATCGAGGATTACGATACCGAGTTCCTGCACGATTTTCGCGTGGCCACGCGAAGAACCAGGGCCTGCCTTTCCCAGATCAAGGAGGCCTTTCCGCCGGAGGTAAGGAAGAAATACAGCGCCGACTTCAAGAGCATAGCCAAGGAGTGCAACCTGTTGAGGGACCTCGATGTATACCTCCTGGAAAAACAGGGTTATTACGATATGCTGCCGCAACGCCTCCACGCGGGATTGGACCGGTATTTCGCCCGCATAACGCGCAAAAGAAACAGTCAGCAGAAACGGTTTGCGGATTACCTTCGCACGGAGGCTTTCGGTTCGGCCCTGGACAGCTGGGAAGCGTTCCTCGCAAACCCGCAGGCTCCGGCGGCAAGCCCTCCGGCGCTCGAGGTGGCACGGTCGCGCATCCGCGGCAGCTTCGCGAAGATAATAAAGCGGGGCCGCAGCATAACGGACGCCTCTCCCGACGAAGACCTGCACCGGCTGCGCATAGAGTGCAAGAGGCTGCGCTACCTGCTCGAGTTCTTCGCGTCGCTGTTCCCGCGCAAGAAGACGGAAAGCCTGATCGGGCACCTCAAGGGCCTCCAGGATGATCTCGGCGAGTTCAACGACCTCACCATGCAGCAGATCAATCTCAACGAGTATCTGAAACGCGTGCAAGACGATGCGCGTAAAAACCGCCTCGAAGCGGCGGCGATAGGCGGACTCCTCGCTATGCTCCACGAACGCCAGGGTGAAGTCAGAAGGGGGTTTTACGGCAGTTTCTCGGATTTCGATTCCAGGCAGGTTCATGCCATATGTGAAGAGCTCTTCGGGAGAGGTTGAGATGCGCGTAATATCTTTGTACAGCATAAAGGGCGGCGTGGGGAAAACCACCGCGGCGGTCAATCTTGCCTATCTGAACGCCGCGGAGGGGAGAAGAACGCTGCTGTGCGACCTCGATCCCCAGGCGTCGGCATCGTTCTACTTACGCATCAAGCCCATGGCCGGGCAGAGCGCGAAGATGATGGTCTCCTCTCCAGACAAGGCTGCGGGGTTTATCAGGGCAACAGATTACGAAAACCTCGACCTCCTGCCCTCGGATATCTCCTTCCGGAAACTGGATATACGCATCGACAGGGCCAAACACTCCAAGAAAGCGCTGAAGCTCGCCCTGCGGCAGTTCGACGAGGAGTACGATACCGTCTTCATCGACTCCCCCCCGAACATCACGCTGCTCTCGGAAAACATCTTCCGGGTGTCGGACATAATGCTCATACCGGTCATTCCCACCACCCTCTCCAAGCGGACCCTCGAGCAGCTGCGCGCCTTCCTCTCGAGACAGGAGATCCACGTCGAACACGTGCTCCCCTTCTTCTCGATGGTCGACGCGAGAAAGAGCTTGCACAAGCAGACGATGGACGAGCTGTGGAACGCCCACCCGGATTTCCTGCAGCACTATATACCCTATCGTTCCGAAATCGAAAGGATGGGTGTCTTACGGGCCCCACTTCCCGCGGCTCGCCCGGGGAGCGAAAGCGCCAGGGAGATCGCGTTGTTGTGGCAGGAGATACTCGAAAAGACATCGCTTTGAACCATGGAGATCGAAAAGAAGTTTCTACTCGAAGAGCTGCCCGAAAGGCTGTATGCGTATCCCTCCGTGGCTATAGAACAGGGATATATCGTTATCACCGCGAGCGAGGAGCTCCGTATAAGGAAAAAGGGCCGTGCGCTGCTGCTGACCTTCAAGAAAGGCACGGGTACGACGAGGCACGAGATAGAGATCGATATTTCCGAAGAGCAATACGACGATTTCAAGCAGTGCGTTGTCGGTTCGACCATCCTGAAAACGAGGATCAACTATCCCTATCGGGAACACACGGTAGAGATCGACATCTACAAGGGGGCTCTGGAGGGCCTGATCACAGCCGAGGTGGAGTTCTCGTCTCCGCAGGACATGCAGGAGTTCTCCCCGCCCTCCTGGTTCGGGAAGGATGTCTCGTTGGATGACGAGTTCAAGAACAAGAGCCTTGCCCTGCATGGATTTCCCGCATCCCTTCTCCGCCAATGGAAAGAAACGAGCAGACCCCCCTGGCACTTCAAGCAATCCGGGGTCGTCCCCTACCGCGATGCGGAAGCGGGCCGCGAGGTACTGCTCATCACCACGAGAAGATCGGGCAAGTGGGTAATCCCGAAGGGAATTATCGAGCCCGACTTGTCCCCCGTGGATTCCGCCAGGAAGGAAGCCCTCGAAGAGGCTGGCGTGCGCGGAACCGTCCGCGAAGATATAGAAGAGTCGTATTCCTACGACAAGTGGGGCGGAAGGTGCGGGGTCGAGTTATTCCCCCTCCAGGTGACCGAACAGCTTGCGAGCTGGCCCGAAGAAGCCCTTCGCAGGCGGGAATGGGTGCCGCAAGGACATCTCGCCGAATACCTGGAAAACGAGGAGCTGAAGGAGGCCGTTTTGCGCATATTGCGTCGTCTGCCCGAGAACGTGGAACCAGGATAGCGCGGGAGTTGTCATGTCTAAACTGATCGGTATATTGACCGCCGGCGGCGACACGCCGGGCCTGAACGCAGCCATCCGGGGTATAGGGAAAGCCGCGCTCGGAGAGTATGGCTTCGAGGTCGTCGGCTTCAAGGACGGCTTCCGCGGCATGGTCCATAACAGGTTTATGCGCCTGGACAGGGACGTTCTCTCCAACATAGTCTCCAGCGGCGGTACCATCCTCGGCACCAGCAGGGACAAGCCTCACAAGATGAACATCGGCGGGAAGATCCTGGATATGACGGACGTAATCGTAGAGAACTACCACAAGAACCAGCTGGAAGCGCTTGTTTGCCTGGGAGGGGGAGGAACCCAGAAGAACGCCTTCCGGCTGGTGGAGAAAGGCCTGAATATAATAACGCTACCCAAGACCATCGACAACGACGTAGTGGAAACCGACGTGACCATCGGCTTCGATACCGCCATGAGCATCGCCACGGAGGCCATCGACAGGTTGCACACCACCGCGCACAGCCACCACAGGATCATCTTAGTGGAAACCATGGGACACAAGGTGGGTTGGCTCGCATTGGGTGCGGGCATATCGGGCGGCGCGGACGTGATCCTCATCCCGGAAATCCCTTACGACATCGGCATTGTCGCCGAATCCGTTCTGCGGAGATACAGGACGGGCAAGAGCTTCAGCATCGTGGTCGTCGCGGAGGGTGCCGTATCCCGCGAGGAAGCCCTCGCGGCCGAAGGGAGGCAGGAAAAACCGGAAGGTGGCCGCGACGGCGACGGGGCGGGCAAGACGAAGGAAGAGCTCAGGTACATGAGGGACCGCATGAGCGAAAACACCCTTCTTCTCGCGGAAAAGCTCGAAGGGATGACCCAGCTTGAATCCCGCGTGACCATTCTCGGACATCTCCAGCGGGGCGGAGCGCCCTCGTCCGCGGACAGGCTTCTGGCAAGCAGCCTGGGCACCACTGCCGCGGAGCTGGCCGCCCGCCGTGAGTTCGGGGTGATGGTAGCTTCGAGAGCCGGTGAAGCGGTCCCCGTTCCCCTGGAAAATATCGCCGGCAAGAGGAAGTTCGTGCCCGCCGACCATCCCCTGATAGAGTCGGCGCGCCACCTCGGCACCTGCTTCGGGGACGAATAGCCGAGGCTCATCGAGTCAGGCTGGGGTTTGCTCTGCTGGCCGAGGGTCACTATGCCTGCTGGCTCTCTCGTCCCGCGAATCTCAAATGTCGATCCGGCAGGCGGCCTTCGCCTCAGATTACAGCGTGCCGATCGGCTCGAAGCTCCGGCTTGCCGGCCGGAGAACAAAGCCCTCGCCAGGGGGTCAGGCCAGATAGATGAGGTTCGCCTCCGAGAAGTGTGGGTGGATGTATGGTTGAGACGAGCATATAAGGCACTGGGGTCAGGCCAGATAAATCAAAAAAGCTCCGGCTTGCCGGCCGGAGCTTTGCCAAAAGCTGGTGGGCCTAACTGGATTTGAACCAGTGACCTCACGCTTATCAGGCGTGCGCTCTAACCAACTGAGCTATAGGCCCTCGCAAAAAAGAATTATAGCCCCATATAATCCATCGTACAAGAAACCGCCCTCACAACGGGGACGCCAGGGTTTTACACATTATCAACAACATGTTGTGGATAAACCCAAAGGCAGACACAACATGTCGTGTCCCGATCTACTCCTGGAGCGTAAAACCCTCGGGCGGCTGAAAATTTGCGGCAGAGACCTGCCCCAATCGCCGGTATTCCCAGCCTATCTCCTTCAAGGTCGTGCCCTGCGATTTCGCGATCCAGGCGCTGGGCAGGTATTCCGGTCCTTCCAGGTAGGCTGTTATCGACCTTCCGTCCGCCGTATCCATGCGGAACTCCCGCCCTTCCCAGAACTGCTCCAAACCAAAATAAGGCTCCATCACCAATCCTGGCATGAACCCCGCTTTGGTGACCGCTTCGTCGTAGCTGATTGCTTTATAGTTACCGGCTGACAGGCTTACGAGCCAGCCCTCTTCCTTTTCCCGGTTATAGATAACGATGCGCGAGGCGTCTTCCATGATGATACGGAAGGAGCCGTTATCGTAGACGCCTACGCCCTGGGTCCTTCCATCCTCTATCCCTTTCACCTGGTAGCTGCCCTCGAAGGTTATGCGCATGGATTGCTCGCGCGGAGAAGTCCCTCCGGCTCCTCCCCCGCAGCCGACTACGCACGCCGAGGTTGCCAGCAGCAGCAATATCGTGACCGCCGTTGTTCTCCTCATGCCGTCAACCTTTCATCACCGCCAGGGGGCGCATGCGCGCCACCCTGCGCGAGAGGCCGGCCCCTTCGCACGCCTCTACCACCTCCTGTACGTCCTTGTAGGCCTCGGGGGCTTCTTCTGCAAGCCCGGCGGGGTGTGCGGCGCGCACCAGTATTCCCCTGCCCTCCAGGCTTTCCCTCAGCTCATCGCCACGCACCCGCTTCCTGGCTGCCTTGCGGCTCATGGCCCTGCCGGCACCATGGCAGGTAGAACCGAAGCTCTTGCGCAAAGCCTCATCGGTACCCACGAGCACGTAGGAATAGCTGCCCATATCGCCGGGAATGATCACCGGCTGTCCTGTCTGCTCGTATCTCCTTGCCACCTCGGGGCGGCTGCCCGGGAAGGCCCGGGTCGCGCCCTTGCGGTGCACCATCAATTGAATCGATTTTCCATCCACCTCGTGCTCTTCGCTTTTCGCCAGGTTGTGCGACACGTCGTAGAGCAGCTCCATCCCCAGCTTCCTCGCACCAGTTCCGAACACCTTCTCGAAGCACCCCCTCATCCAGTGGGTGATGGCCTCGCGGTTGCACATGGCGAAATTTGCGGCGCAGGCCATGGCCGCCAGGTAGTCCCGTCCTTCACGCGACTCCACCGGGGCACAGACCAGCTGCCGGTCCGGCAGCCGGTACCCGTAACGGGGGAGGGCAGCCCCCATGACCTCGATATAATCCGTGCATATCTGATGCCCCATGCCGCGCGAACCGGAGTGCACCATCACCACCACCTGATCCTCGAAGATGCCAAGTTTCTCTGCCGGGGGGCTTACTTCGTCCACGACCTGTATTTCCAGAAAATGGTTTCCAGAACCCAGGGTTCCAACCTGATCGCGTCCGCGAGAAAAGGCTCTGTCGCTTACCTTGCCAGGGTCGGCCCCCGGATAGCAGCCGCCTTCCTCCATGGCCTCGAGATCTTCCTCCCAGCCGATACCCCTGGCGATCAGCTCACCAGCGCCCCTGGATACCATGCGCTCCATTTCCCTGCGCTCCAGGCGCAGCCTTCCTTTCGTCCCCAGCCCCTTGGGAACGGTTGCATTGAGGAGGTCTATAAGATCGCGCATCTTCCCCTTCGCTTCCGCATGCACGAGGGAGGTCTTCACCAGCCGCACCCCGCAGGAGATATCGTATCCCACTCCACCGGGTGAGATCACGCCGTCAGCGAAGGCGGTCGCCGCCACTCCGCCGATAGGGAAGCCGTATCCCCAGTGGATGTCTGGCATGGCCATGGAGGCCTTGACTATCCCGGGAAGACAGGCTACGTTAACGACCTGCTGCAGGGCGTTGTCCCTGTCCGCTTTCTCGAGGAGCGCGCGGTTCCCGAACACCAAACCCGGCACGAGCATTCCCTCTTGTACGTCTGGTGGTATTTCCCAGGTGAAGTCGTCGATCTTCCTGGCGGTTTCGATAAGGCTCATGGGTACCGGCTCCCGTGGGCGCGTCGTACCATCTCTATACGTCGAATATGACCTGTGCCGTCCAGCGGCCCCCTTCTTCCTTTAATTCTAGCATATGGTAGGTGGGCGCCTTGATCTCCATCCCGGTCGCATGCCTGCCCGGGTCCAGCGGCTCTCCCACCCCCCACCCACGGACCGTGGTTTCATCCATCTCAGACACACGAAAGGCGCCCAGGGCCCAGCCCTCCGCTTCCACCCTGTAGAGGATCTCGGAGAGCCAAGATACCAGCAGCGACCTGGGCTCCCTGCCCTGCGCCTCCAGCCCTACGCGCTGCTGCGGGCGGATCTTCTCCAGGTCGAGCATGAGCGACATCATGCCCAGCGCGCAGTTCTCGAAAGCCTCGGGCATGCTGGCCCCGTAGGCCCGGATGCCCGTATCCGAAGTGTGTTCTACAATCTCGAAATCCGTCAGCCCTCTTCCCCTTGGGTCTCGGTTTCTGCCTCGGGCTCGGGGAGCCCCTCCTGGGAGGCCAGCTGTGCTATGGATGCCACGCCGTCCTCGTCGTCGAGCTTCATGATCCTAACACCCTGGGTCGCGCGCCCCATGCGCGAGATGTCTTCGATGGCCATACGGATGACCACCCCCTCGATGGATACCGCCATCAATTCCTGGTTCTCCTTGACCACGCGCGCGCCAACCAGCAGGCCCTTGCCTCCGGTGAAGGAGATGGTCTTCACGCCCCTTCCCCCGCGACGATGCTTGGGGTATTTGGAGATGGCCGTCCTCTTGCCGTATCCCAGTTCGGTGATGACGAACAGGTCGGCGTCTTCGGCGGCTATGCCCATGGCGATTACCTCGTCATCCTTGCCGAGCTTCATGCCCCTTACACCGCGGGTGTCGCGTCCCATGGAGCGGCAGTCGGCCTCGGAAAAGCGAATTGCCTGGCCGCCGCGCGACACCATCACCAGGTCCATGCTTCCATCGGTCAGCCTGGTGTCTATGACCTCGTCCCCTTCGACGAGGCTGATGGCGATGAGTCCGTCCTTGCGCGGGGAATCGTAACTCACGAAGGGCGTCTTCTTGACCATGCCGTGCTTGGTGGTCATGACCAGGAAGGCTTCCTCGGGGTAATCCTTCGTAGCGATGACCGAGCATATCTTCTCCCCTGAGCTCAGCGGCAGCAGGTTCACCAGCGCCTGCCCCCTGGCCGCCCTCGAGCCCTCGGGGAGTTCGTATACCTTCAAACGGTAAGCCTTTCCCCGGTTGGAGAAGAAATGGATGTAGTGATGGGTCGACGCGACGAAGAGGTGCTCGACGAAGTCCCCCTCCTTGAGGTTCATCCCCATCACTCCGCGCCCTCCCCTCCTCTGGGTGCGGTAGGTGGTGATGGGCAGTCTCTTGACGTAGCCGGAATGGGTGATAGTGACCACCACTTCTTCCTCGGCGATGAGGTCTTCGATCTCGAGGTCCTCGTAGTCCGGGACTATCTCTGTTCTGCGCGGGTCCGCGAAACGCTTCTTGATGGCTCGGAGCTCCTCCATGATGATGGCCTTCAATTTCTCCTCGTCCGCGAGGATCTCCTTCAGGCGCGCGATCTCCTTCTTGAGTTCCTTGTGCTCTTCCTTGACCTTGTCCCTTTCCAGCCCGGTCAGCCTCTGCAGCCTCATGTCCAGGATGGCCTGGGCCTGCTCCTGGCTCAGCTTGAACCGCTTCATCAACCCCTTCCTGGCATCATCGACCGTGCGCGACTTCTTGATCAGGGCGATGACTTCGTCCAGGTTGGCCAGGGCGACGAGCAGCCCTTCGAGTATGTGGGCCCGCTTCTCCGCCTTGTCCAGATCGAACTTCGTGCGCCTGGTTACCACGCTCACCTGGTGATCGACGTATCCTTGCAGTGCTTCCTTGAGGCTGAGCGTTCGCGGCACTCCCTCTACCAGCGCGATCATGATGATCCCGAACGAGTCCTGGAGTTGGGTGTGTTTGTAAAGCTGGTTCAGTACCACCTGCGGCGCGCTGTCCTTGCGCAGCTCTACCACCAGGCGCATTCCCGCCCGGTCGCTCTCGTCGCGAAGGTCGGAGATCCCGGCAAGTTTCTTGGTGCGCACGAGCTCGGCTATCCTCTCGGTCAAACGCGACTTGTTCACCTGATAGGGGATCTCGGTGATGACGATGCTGGAGCGGCCGGCCTTGTTCTGCTCGATATGGGCACGCCCCCTGACCCGGATAACGCCACGGCCGTTCTCGTAGGCTTCTCGCAGCCCCTCGAGTCCCATGACCATGCCCGCGGTGGGGAAGTCCGGGCCTTGCACGTGTTTCATGAGTTCCCGAGTCTCGATATCCGGCTTCTTTATCACCGCTATCGCCGCGTCTATAACCTCGCCCAGGTTGTGCGGAGGTATGTTGGTGGACATGCCCACGGCTATTCCCGACGACCCGTTGGCCAGGAGGTTGGGAAAACGGGACGGCAGCATGAGGGGTTCCTGCAGCGATTCGTCGTAGTTGGGGACGAAATCGACCGTGTCCTTGTCGATATCCCTGAGCAGCTCCATGCTGATTTGAGAGAGGCGCGCCTCCGTATAACGCATCGCCGCCGGGCTGTCTCCGTCGATGGAGCCGAAGTTGCCATGGCCGTCGACGAGCTCGTAGCGCGAGGAGAAATCCTGGGCCATCCTTACCAGGGTGTCGTATATTGCCTGATCGCCGTGGGGGTGGTATTTCCCCATGACGTCTCCCACCACCCTGGCCGACTTGCGGTGGGGGCGGTTGGGGTAAAGGTTCTGCTCGTACATACCGTAGAGTATTCTGCGGTGCACGGGCTTGAGCCCATCCCTGATGTCGGGTAGAGCCCGGCTCACGATCACGCTCATGGCATAGTCCATGAACGAGCGCTGCATCTCCTCGTCTATCTCTATGGGCTTTATCTTCCCGGCAAGGGCTTGTACCATTTTTCCTCCTGGCGTGAACTACCGGAATCTCTTACGTATCCAGGAAGCGGACGTTGGCGGCGTGCTTCTGGATAAAATGGCGTCTCGCCTCGACGTCGTCTCCCATGAGGGTGTTGAAGATCTCGTCCGCTACTATGGCATCCTCCAGCGTAACCTGCATCAGGATGCGGTTTTCGGGGTTCATGGTCGTATCCCAGAGCTGCTCGGCGTTCATCTCCCCCAGGCCCTTGTAGCGTTGCAGGTCGTATTTCTTGCCGTTGAACCTCTTTGCCAGCTCCTCCATCTCGGCATCGTTATAGGCATAGTATTCCTTTTTTTCACAGGTAACCCTGTACAGCGGCGGTTGCGCTATATATACGTACCCGGCCTCTATCATCTCCTGCATGTAGCGGAAGAAGAAGGTGAGGATCAGGGTCCTGATATGGGCGCCGTCCACATCGGCGTCGGTCATGATGATCGCCTTGTGATAGCGTGCTTTTTCGATATCGAACTCCTCCCCAATGCCCGTGCCGGCAGCCGAGATTATCGCCTGAATCTCTGTGTTGTTGAGGATCTTGTGCAGCCTCGCCTTCTCCACGTTGAGTATCTTCCCCTTCAAGGGGAGGATGGCCTGAAAGCGCCTGTCCCTGGCCTGCTTGGCGGACCCGCCCGCGGAATCCCCCTCCACCAGGTATATCTCGCACATGGACGGGTCCTTCATGGTGCAGTCCGCGAGTTTCCCCGGCAGGGAGGTGCTCTCCAGGAGGCCCTTGCGGCGCGTCAGCTCGCGCGCATTCCTGGCCGCCATCCGCGCCTTGGAGGCTCCAATGACCTTCCCCATGATGGTCTTCGCTTCGCCGGGGTTCTCCTCCAGCCATTCCGATAGCCTCGAGTTTACGGTGGATTCGACGAAGCCCCTTATCTCGGTGTTTCCCAGTTTAGTCTTGGTCTGTCCCTCGAACTGCGGCTCCTTGAGTTTGACGTTGATGATGGCCGCCAGCCCCTCGCGAACGTCCTCCCCTATGAGGTTTTCCTCCTTCTCCTTGAGGAAGCCCTTCTTGCGCGCGTAGTCATTGATCACCCTCGTCAGGGCCGCCCTGAAACCGGCCAGGTGCGTGCCACCCTCGTGGGTGTTTATGTTGTTGGCGAAGGTATAGATGCTGTCCACGTAACCCTTGTTGTACTGCATCGCGATTTCTACCTGCGCGTTCTCCTGCTCCGCGTTCATGAAGACTATCTTGTTTTGCAGCGGATCTTTGGTGGCGTTGAGATGCGAGACGAAGTCGATGATGCCGCCCTCGTAGCGGAACGCCACCTCCTCGTGCGGCTCTTTGCGTTCGTCCTTGATCTCTATGCGAAGACCGCGGTTGAGGAAAGCCATCTCCCTCATTCTCTGGGCTATGACATCGAAGTCTACGTCCGTGCTCTCGAACACATCGGGGTCGGGGGCGAAGCTGATGATGGTTCCGGTGCGGTTGGTTTCTCCTATAACCTCGAGCTTGGTTTCCGGGATCCCCTTCTTATACCTCTGTTGATATACCTTGCCGTCCCTCCCCACCTCGAGGACCAACCACTCCGATAGTGCGTTTACTACAGAAACGCCGACTCCGTGCAGGCCGCCCGAGACCTTGTATACCTTGCCCCCGAACTTGCCTCCCGCATGCAGCGTGGTGAGTACCACCTCGGCCGCCGATTTGTTCTGCTTCTTCATGATGCCTACGGGTATACCCCTTCCATCGTCTACGACCGTTATCGATCCGTCGGGGTTGATGGTTATCCAGATGTTGCTGCAGTATCCCGCCAGGCATTCGTCTATGCTGTTATCTACGACTTCGTATACGAGGTGGTGCAGTCCCCTGGGGCCCGTTGTCCCTATATACATGCTGGGCCGCTTCTTTACGGCTTCCAGTCCTTCTAGTACGGATATTGAGCTCTCGTCGTATACCTCTGTCTTCCGCTTCGCTGCTGCCATTTATCCTCCGTCTCGCCATATATTCATGCGGTTTTCCCGCGGTCTAAACACACCAAAATTATATCATCATGGGGTTACATCAACCTCTTTTTTTATCATCTATTTTGTGTATGAATGTATCCGTGAAACCGCGCCTTTATCCTCTTAACTAACCCTTCACTTTAGGTTTAGTATTTTTATTATTATCTCCCCTATCTCCACGCCCGCTTTTTCTCGTATGGCGCTTTTTATCTCTTCCTTGCGGTAGTGTAGCTCCTGTACCCATGCATGCGACTTAACGCCGACATACAACCTCTCTCCCTCGAGCCGGTATGGCTTCGACTCAAATGCGACCTTCTCGCCCACCAGCTCACTCCACACCTCCCTTATCCTTACCAACTCTCGAAGGTCCTCCATTCCCTCGGAGAGCAGGAGCTCCTGTAGCGTTTCTCCTATATCCCTCGTTTCTCTCTCTTCCGTCACTCGTCCCTCTTTCCTTCGAGCCACACCCGGTTGGTTCCCTCAAACTCCGCGCTGTCATCGGTGGTGGTGAGGAGTGACTGCTCCCATTCCTCGAGCTCGCGCAGTATCGTCCTGCGGTTGGCCTCGTCCAGCTCCGATAGGCAGTCGTCCATCAACAGCATTGCCTGCCTCCCCGTTCCACCCTGCACGATCTTCGCCTGCGCCAGCCTCCATGCTATCGTTACCAGCTTCTGCTCCCCCTGCGAGCATTCTCTTCTCACGTTCCTCCCAGCAAGAAACAACAGCAGTTCATCGCGGTGCGGTCCGATCAGGCTTGCCCCCCTTCTGATCTCCGCATCCTCCATCTTTATTATCCTCTCCATGGTTTTTTCCTCGTCGCCGACGTTGTCCCCCATGGAAGTATAATACCTCGTCTCTATGCTTCCTTTGCCCCATTTTTCTCCCAACCCTGTCATCTCTCCCCGCAGTGTTCTCAGGGTCTCCGTCCTCTCCTCGACTATCGTTCTTCCGTTGCGGTAAAGCAGGGGGTTCCAGTTTCTTATGTACCCTCTGTCCTTGATGCCTTTTCTTACCGCTTTCAGTGCTTCGTTTCTCTGCTTCAACGTGCGTTGATATTCCCTCAATATCTCCCGGTACCCCGTTTTCGTCTCTCCTATCACCTCGTCGAGGTATTTTCTTCTTTCCTCCGGCCCACCCTTTACCATCCATATATCGTCAGGTTGAAAGGACACCGCGCTTATTTCCTTAACGCCTTTCCTTCCTTTTACCTCTCCCTCCCTATTTATTACATTCCTTATCTTTATCTCTCTATCCTTATATAGGACTCCTTCCAGAACCGCTTCCTCCTCATCGCCCCTCACCAACTCTCTCACGTCTGCAGTCCTCATTGACCTTCCCTGCAACAAGAAAAAACAGGCCTCGAGAAGATTGGTCTTCCCTCGCCCGTTATCGCCGATGATTATGTTCACACCAGGTCTAAACTCTATTTTCCTGTTGTTGTAGTTCCTAAAATTATTCAGCCTTATCTGCCTTATCATGCCCGCCTTCTCTTACCCCCTACAGCCTTATGGGCATGATAATGTACATAAATTCCTCCCCCTCTTTTTCTTTTATGATGCCCGGCTTCAGTGACTCCGTTATGCTCATCACCATCTTATCTCCGTCGATAGACATTATTCCATCCTCTAAAAACCTGCTATTGAAGGCGATTTCCATATCCTCTCCGTTGTAAGACGCGGATATCTCTTCCTTTCCCTCTCCCACATCCCTTGACTCGCTCTCCACGGTTATACTGTCACCGCTGATAATGATCTTCACGGTGCTACTTATCAGCGAAGCCCTTTTCAAGGCGCCAAGCAACGCCTCTTTCTCTACCTCTACCAGGTTCTCTATACTCTCGGGAATAAACTGTCCATACTTGGGAAACTTTCCCTCTATCAACCTTATAATGTGGCTCGACCCCCCCACGTCAAACCTCACCTGCCCTTTGTTCTCATCCCTGTAAACATCCATCTTTTCCTCTTTTCCGGCTATTCTTACGAGGTTCGCCATGGCGGAAGCCGGGATTATATACTTCCCTTCCTCTTGTGCCCTGAACCCTTCTCTTATTTTTCTTATCGCAAGCCGGTAGCTGTCCGTACTTACCATCCTTACCTCTTCTCTCTCTATCTCCAACAACATCCCCAGGAGCGTCGGTCTCTTCTCGTCCCTTGATGCCGCCCGTGATACCTTCTGTATCGCCGGCATAAGTACCTTATTCTCCACTTCCTCCAATACCTTCGTCTCCACTACGGGAGCGTTCGGAAAATCCTCCGCCGGCATGGTAAAAAGTTTAAAAAGCGCTTTTTCTCCTCGCAGCAACATTTCGTTCCCAACTATCTCTACTTCCACTTTCTCGTCTCTGGCATCCCTGAGATAATCCATTAAGATCTTCAGGTTGACCACACACTCCCCTTCCTTTTCCACGTTTGCGGAGCATCTGGTGATAGTATAGGATTCCAGATCCGTCGAGTGCAGTACCAGTCCTTCCTGTGCGCTCTCTATCCTGATACCAGAGAGTATGGGCATCATTCCTTTGGCATTTGCCGAATATTGGACTATCTGCACGGCGCTTAACAGGTCTTCCCTCAAGGCGCTGAATTTCATAACCTCTTACCTCCTGTTATTTCTTATACTCTTTAAATATATTTTATAGGAGTAGTCTTAATAGAGACTGTTAAAACTGTTTAAAACGTCTTTCCTGGCTGAATAAAAGGCATAAAAACATGTATAAAAACCTGTGTACAACGAAGAAGAAGCTGTTGATAACAGGGAGTTTATAAACAACCGTTTTGTTGTGGTGTTTAGTACACACATTTTTTGCACCTTTGTTAACAGGCTGTAAACAGAATGTTTACGTTTCGGCGTGCTTTATCTTGTTGGTAAGCTTCTGTACAGCGTTATATATATCCCTTTTCTCCTCCATGAGGGTTTTTATCTTATCCACGGAATGGATGGTGGTGGAATGGTGGCGTCCACCAAAAGCATTGCTTATGGCGGGAAGCGACTGGTTCGTCAACTCTCGGCACAGGTACATACATATCTGCCGCGCGGTAACAAGCTGGCGGGAGCGATTGGGGCTAGCCAGCTGTTTTACGGAGATGTTGAAATAATCGGCGGTGGTATTCATTATGTGATCGATGGTGATATCCTTCGGTTCCTCTTCCGGCAGGATGTCACGGAGAACGTCCTTGGCCATATCGAGGGTGATGGATTCCTTGGTCAGGCTGGAGTAAGCGACGACACGGATGAGGGCTCCCTCCAACTCCCTGATGTTGGAGTCGAAGCGCGACGCAATGTAGTTGATAACGTCATCGGATATCTCCTTCTTATCCAGGGCGCATTTCTTTCTCAGGATAGCTATACGAGTCTCGAGCTCTGGGGGTTGTATGTCGGTTATAAGACCCCATTCGAACCTCGAGATCAACCTCTCCTGCAGGCCGGATATCTCTTTCGGAGGACAATCGCTGCTGAGAATGATCTGCTTGTTATTGTTGTGAAGATCGTTAAAGGTGTGAAAGAACTCCTCAACGGTGCGTTCCTTGTTGGCGAGAAACTGGATGTCATCGATAAGAAGCATATCTATGGAACGGTATTTCTTCTGAAAGGAGGGCACCCGGTTCGAGGTAAGTGAGTTTATGAAGTCGTTGAGGAATTGTTCCGAGGACCTGTAGATGATTTTGAAGTTTGGGTAGAGGTTTTTAGTGTAATGACCTATGGAGTGAAGAAGGTGGGTCTTACCCAGACCGACCCCGCCATAGATGTAGAGGGGGTTGTAGGAGGTAGGGTTCTCCGAAACCGATAAGGCGGCGGCATGGGAAAAGCGGTTGCTGGCGCCGATAACGAAGGTATCGAACGTGAAGCGAGGGTTAAGATCGCTCGACGTCTCAACGCTCTCCTCCTCGGCAAGGATGTTGACGTCGAGGTAAACGGGATCACGGCTACCCTTTCTGCGGCGATCCTTGAGCACCACCTTTACCTGGTCGACTCCGGGAAATATATCGGACGCAACCTCTTGTATAAGGTTAAGGTATCTCTTATCAACCCACTCCTTGGTGAAGCTGTTGTTGGTATAAACGATGAGCGTCGTCCCCTCCACCTTGTCTGCATGCAGGTTCTTAAACCACATGGAAGAGGAATCGGTGACGCGCTCCTGTATTACGTCCTTACATTTGTCCCATAAAAGGCTCGTTTTTGCCGACACTGGATCATCCCCCAAGGAGGTACGCGGGCACATCACAGCGCTATTCTATTACAGCGACAGAAGGCTCTGCAAGTAGGACCTTCCCAGCTCTGAAAGGAATCTTTTTCCAGTAGAATTCAAGTAAATAAGCCCAAGATCCTGCAGTTTTACAAGATCGCGATGGGCAGTACTGACCCCGATGTTCAATTCCGACGACACCTGAGACGGGCCGAGGGACTCTCCCTCGGAGAGCAGGAACAGGATGTTGTTCTGGCGCTGGGTGAGGTGGAAGGCTCCGGCACCGCCGGGCCAGCCAGGCGAGGAGGGAGCGGGGACGGGCTCGAGGGAAAACTGTACGTAGGTGCCGCGGCCGTGGTCTGTATCCAGGCGCAGCTCTCCACCAAGGGAGCGGATATCCTCACGAGCAAGGTAAAGACCGATACCGACCCCGCGTATGTAGGCTCTGTGTGCCTCGCTGGCGGTGGAGTAACCAAGATCGAAAGCGAGGTCAAGGCGGGGTATACCGGGCCCGGTGTCGGATATGAACAGGTTCTTACGTTGAGGATCGAACACTATGGATACCGAACACGGAATGGCATGAACGAGATTGTCGACGACCTCACGCAGAGCGATGCGCGGGATAATGGCATCTATGTCGTGAAGTGATTTTATAAGAAGATCCGTGAGGTCGGCGGCGTAATCCGCAAAGCACGCATGGTCACGCTCGATGTCCAGGACCTCGTAAGAGCCCTCCCCGCCCGGCAAGGCGACGCGAGTATGCGGAGGATAGAGAGGCGTTTCGGATTCGCGGAAGCGCGCTCGCTTATCGCCCGGTGCACCCAAGGTTTTTCACCACCTTCTGGCATGAGAGGAAAAGACCAGGAAAGAGAGGTGGAATGCTGCGGGAAAGCGGAAAAGCTCCCGGGTTTTGCACACGAACACCCCTTTTGGTTGAACTGCTGGAAGCGGAAGAAGCGGTCGTACGTTCCTTCCGTCCAGGGGTTCGGGGTGGCCGATGAGCTGCTCTAATAATGGGTTTTCCACAAATCTTTCCACAGATGTTGATAACCCCCTCCCCGTTCCGGGGCACAGATAACGCGCGGACAATTCGTAATTATAACAACGGGGCTGACGGTGGTTAAGGGGTATTTACGGCACAAGAGAAGGGTTGTGGCGGAAACCACACGAACGGAGGGCGGAAAGAAAAATCACCTTGCCAAAAGTACTTGCGCAGATATGACGGAAAGCCCTGCGCAAGCGGGCTGGCAATGCGCGGTGAAAGCGAAACCCGGTCGGCAGCGCCGCTTCCAGGGCAACGGAAGAGACCCTGATGACAGGCATAAACCTGCTGATACACGGGACTATAATATGGCAAACAACGGATTAGCAGGAACTTTCCTTGACACCCCTTATACCCACGGATATAATTTTCATGTTTTTTTGGAGGTAAAAAAATGAAAAGAACGTATCAGCCGAATACCAGAAAAAGGAAGAAGAACCACGGCTTCCGCAAGCGGATGAGCACAAGGTCCGGAAGGGCTATTATAAAGAGGAGGAGGCAAAAAGGCAGGAAGAGGTTGAGTGCCTGAAAGCCCCATGGAATCCCTGAAGAAGAGCCGCGATTTCAGAAGGGTGATCGAGCGCGGCAACAGGGAAACAATGCAAACGATCACCACCTACAGGCTCCCCAACCAGACAGGCCAGACCCGCACCGGCATCTCGGTAACAAGGAAGACGGGCGGAAGCGTGAAGCGCAACCTCATCAAGAGAAGAATCAGGGAAGCTATCAGGAAAAACGCTGCAGGATTGCCGGCCGGGGAGGACATTGTATTTGTTGCACGCCGCGGTATAGATAGGGCAAGCTACGGCGAAATAGAGAGGGATATACGAAAAACGGCAGCAGAAAGCCGGGATTGAGCGAGATGGTGAAAAACGTACTGAAGAAAACGATAAAGGGTGCGGTGAGGGCATATCAGGTGCTGATATCGAGTTGGATGCCGCCAACCTGCCGGTTTTACCCTACTTGCTCGCAGTACATGATCCAGGCGGTGGAAAGGTTCGGCCCCTTTAGGGGCACATGGATGGGTTTGTGCAGGTTGGCACGGTGCCACCCATGGAACGACGGTGGATATGACCCTCTACCGGAGGGATAGACTATGAATATATTTGGGGACATATGGAACGGCATCGTATGGTTTCTCAATTATCTACTGCAGTTCTTCTATAGTTTCACCAACAACTATGGCATCGCGATAATACTCTTAACGGTGCTGGTAAAAGTGGTACTGCTACCCCTTACCATCAAGCAGACGCGCTCCATGATCGCAATGCAGAAGATCCAGCCCGAGATCAAGAAACTGCAGGAGAAGTACAAGGAAGACAAGGAGAAGCTATCCCAGGAGATGATGAAGTTCTATAAAGAGAACAAGGTCAACCCGCTGGGAGGCTGCCTGCCGCTTATCCTGCAGCTACCCGTCTTTTTTGCTCTCTTCACAGTACTCAGAAAATACCTGCTCACGCCGCCGGTAAGCATTATTGGAAATACTTTCCATATAGTCCAGAAGATACCGGCCTACGCGGATGGAGTCCCCGCCTCGTTGGGCGGAGCCCTCAACAATATACCGTTCTTCAAGTCGGCGGGATTCCTGTGGATAGACAATCTCGCGGACTCCACACGCATTGCGGATCCGTACTTTATATTGATAGCGCTGCTTGCGCTCACCACCTGGTACTCGCAGAAACAGGTGATGACTGATCCGAGGCAGAAAAACATGATGATTATAATGCCGATAATAACGGCATTCATAGGGTGGAGCCTGCCGGCGGGAGTGGTTCTTTACTGGTTGACCACCAACGCACTCCAGATAGCCCAGCAATATGCAATGGAGTATTACGATAAGAAACATCCCAAGGAAGTACCGAAAACAAAGGCAGAGAAGAAGGCAATCGCAGAAAAAACCCAAGCAAAAGGCAAGGGCGAGGCAGCGAGGGCCCCGGCGAAGGGAAAGGACACGACGGCGAAGGGCAAGACAGGCGTCAAGGGACAGGCCAGGCCCGGCGGAGAGAAGTCGAAGCAGGCAGGATCCGCCCAGAGAAGCAAACAGGCGGGCAAGCCGAAGCCTTCGCAGTCCAGCGGGGGTGCCAAGGGAGGCAAAGCGGGGCAGCAGGTGAGAAAACCCAAGGGACCGCCCCCGCAGCAGAAAAAGCCCCAGAAGGGAACTGGCGGCAAGGGCGGCACGCGTAAGAAATAGCAGAGAAGGAGAAAGCGCGATGGATACTGTTGAGAGGGCGGTGACCCCCAAGAGCGTTGTCGTTGACATCGTGAATCTCATGAACCTCAGAACAAGGGTTACTAGCTGGGAAGACGAAGAAGAGATACATGTCGATGTGTGGGGTGAGGATCTGGGAATACTGATAGGCAGGGGAGGTTCGACACTGCAGGCTTTGCAGGATATCGTGACCACCATAGTGCGCAGGAACCTTCCTGAGGTGAGAAGGATCGTCGTAGATGTAGAGAGATACAAGGAAAGACGCAGGCAAAAGCTGAGGGAATATGCAGAGCGAATGGCCGAAAAGGCGCTGACTACAAAGAAGGCGATAAAACTGGAGCCGATGACTCCGCGCGAAAGGAAGATCGTACACGATGCTTTAAAGGATATCAATGGCGTTGAAAGCAAGAGCGAAGGCGAGGACCCACAGAGAAGGATCGTAATAACACCTGCATAACAGCCGGATAAAGTACGTATATCAAGCCAGCGTTTCACGTGAAACGCTGGCTTTTCTGCGGCGTGGCATGGAGGAAGGCCGGGCCAGAAAAACGTAGGCTTAGAGAGGACTTTAACTGCGGCATGACCCCTCTACGCTTGGAAACCCAACAACATGGCAGTTCAGCAGCGGTAAATCGCGTAAAAGAGCACCAATCGTCACGCAAAAAGCGTGGTTCCCTGGCTCAGGTGCATAAAAGGGGTGCAACCGTGTGAAGACAATGCTTTTTATTCGGATTAGGTCTAGTGACAGGCCGGCGCCTGGAACCAATACGGAGACAATATCGTAACTGTTACTTGCCTGTCCGAACGTGGTAAAACCCAATAAAGGCAGGACAAACCCTTATAGGGTTGCCGAAAAGGAGTTTTATCGGCCGCAGCTATCATAACGACAAAGCCAGTTCAAGGCGATCCTCTACTGGGATTACAGGTTATCACGAGAAATCAGGCCATGCGGGCATCGTTTTGAGGAGAAACATAACAAAAACACGGGGTTTCCAGGCGAATTTACACGTTTTCTTACGTTTATACTCGGAAGCAGGCAGTATAACGGGCCTGAAACCAGAAACACAACGTGCGCAGCAGGTGTTTTGGCGACCATGCTGGATGGCGGTTTGAAGGAGATCTACCGGAGGAAACAGGTAAAAGGCTTAACCCAAACTATAGGTACAGGTTTTGCCATTAAGGAACGAGCGGGGTTATACGGCAATATAGTCAACACAGACAAATGGCAGAAGGCCTGTTGCCGGCGCAAAAAGCATAGAATCGAATGAAAACAGGAAACCAGCATTATAGGCAAGGAGACAGTATGCACTCAAGGGAGTTTATGATCCGAAAGAGAGAGACGATAGTGGAAAAATAGGCGTAAAAACAAAAAAGCGTATGAATAAAAACTGGGATGGTTTATGGCAGCAGAAACCAGCATCACGCTAAATATTGCTACGGGGCTCTAGAAATAGCTAGAAACGGAAAAACCGTTGAGAAAGCAAGGCCTAACAAGGGAGTTTCACGTGAAACAAAAAACAGAAAAACAGAAAGTAAGCGGTTAGGAAAATGCAGATTTTTGTAGCGTGAAGAATTTGAATGAGGCATATAAGGAGAAAAAAACTATGTTAAAAGCGAAAACGGGGGATGTTTCACGTGAAACGGTATAGAAATGCGATAATATGCGTATAATCAGTGGAAGTAATAAAATATAAAAAAAGGAAAGTCGGCAAACAGAAAGAAAAATGAAGTTAAGGAAATATCAATATAAATAGATTGAGAGAAGAAAGCGATGATGACGGCAGAGAAAAGCGACTTAACAACAAGATTGAGGGTAGCAGTAGAACGCGCCGCGGGGAAGATGGGGATTGATATATGCGAAGAAAGTCTAGATATGATGGGCATATACGTAGATGAACTGCAAAAATGGAACAAAGCATACAATCTTGTCGGTAGAAAGATTGGTTTGGAGGGGATAATCGATCTATATATTGATGCGTTAACTCCACTTATGATGAAAGGGATATTTGACAAGGGAAAGGAGGTTTTGGACATTGGGAGCGGCGCGGGCCTGCCTGGCTTACCATTATACATCGTGGCGGGGCCGTTTCCCCTCACGCTGGTGGAATCGCAAAGAAAGAGAATAACGTTCCTCAGGCACGTGTGTCGCGTGCTGGACGCGGGCTCAATACGGCTATATCCAGGAAGATTAGAGGATATTGCCAGGGAAGAAGACAGCTTGAACGCGTATGAGGTTGCTCTGGCGAGAGCCGTAATGGATCCGCTTCGCCTGTCGAGAATTGCTCACCCCTTGCTCTGCGAAGGGGGGATGCTGGTTGTTTTCGTGGGGAAAAACGATGCGGATACGATCAGGAGAACTGGCGTCGAGCTGGGGGGCAAGGGGATGGAACTTGATACGCTGAGGTCTACACAGCGAATCGTTGGCAAAGAGAATTACCTGGCGGTTTTTAGAAAAACGGGCCGCTGAATTTGCACCGGATAGTCAGCGGAGACAGGCTAGTCGCGAGGTGAGGTTCAATGGAAATTGAAGGGATTGGCGAGGTAGTCGAAGTCGAGGAGGCAGGGGCGGGCATGGGCTTGGAGGAGATGGCCGCCGTGACGAAGGCGGGTGGAGAAACGGAGGCTGAAGAAAGCGGAGAAGAGTCGAGCGAGGAAAGAACGCAGAGCACGGTTAGAGTCGTTGCCATAGCCAATCAGAAGGGGGGCGTGGGGAAAAGCACGACAGCGATAAACCTTGGCGCATATCTGGCCATGGAGGGAAAGCGCGTCCTGGTGGTAGACCTGGATCCGCAGAGTAACGCAACAAGCGGGATGGGGGTTGGACAAAACGCGAACGGCCAGCAGATATACGACGTTTTGGTCAACGAAGTACCCCTGGAGGAGATAATAATCCATACCTCAACTGAGGGCTTAGACTTGGCGCCGTCATCTCTGAGGCTGGCGGGAGCTGAGGTGGAGTTGGTGTCCGTCTACTCCCGGGAAGGGCGACTGGAGAAGAGCCTGGAGCCGGTTAAGGAAAACTATGACATCATCCTTGTGGACTGTCCTCCGTCGCTCGGGCTCCTGACTGTCAACGCTTTGGCGGCGGCGGACGAGGTGATGATCCCTATCCAGTGCGAATACTATGCGCTGGAAGGGCTGGTGCTTCTGCTGCGGACAATCGAGAAGATACGCGTCTATCTCAACCCGGAGCTGAGAATAGGCGGGATATTGTTAACCATGCATGATGCACGTACCAACATCTCAAAGCAGGTTATGGAAGAGGTGCGCAAGCAGTATCCGAACGAGACCTTCATTACCGTTATACCGCGGAACGTGCGCCTTAGCGAAGCCCCGAGCTACGGGCAGCCTATATCGCAGTATGATCCGCTTTCTCGGGGCGCACAGGCATATCAGAGCCTAGCGAAGGAAGTGATATCTCATGGCTAAGAAGGGTTTAGGCAAGGGGCTCGGAGCCCTCATTACCTCGAGTACTGCTGCAGAGCAGCCCAGGCACGAGATGATCCCAATAGACAGTATCTCGCCCAATCCCATGCAGCCGAGGAGAAGGTTCAACGAGGAGAGCCTTGAGGAACTTGCAGATTCCATGAAGGAACATGGCCTGGTGCAGCCGATAATCGTCCGTCCCTCGGGAACCGGATACGAGATACTGGTGGGCGAGCGAAGGTGGAGGGCGGCCCAGATGGCCGGCGCGAAGTCCATACCGGCTGTTATCAGAGAGGCGGAGGCGTCCGAGTGCCTGCAGATCGCGCTGGTGGAGAACCTCCATCGCGATGACCTCAACGGCATCGAGGAGGCCACGGCCTTCCGTCAACTCATGGAAGATTTTGGCCTTTCCCAGGATGAAATATCCCAGAGAGTCGGCAAGAGCCGCTCGGCGGTGGCCAACTCTCTGCGGTTACTTCAACTTCCAGTAGAGGTTCAGGCTGCCGTCGTAGCGGAGGAGATCTCACCCGGACACGCGCGCACGCTTCTTGCCCTGCAAGGCGATCCTTACCAGGCGGTGCTACTGCAGCGGATCATCGAGGATGATCTCTCGGTACGCCAGACCGAGGAGATAGCGAGGAGGCGTCTGGGCGGAAGCGAAGAGCCTGTCCAGAGACAGAAGCCACAATCCCTGGGAGAATACGCGGACCTGATATCCGCAGGACTGCGCACGAAGGTCCGTGTTATCCAGGGAAAGCGCAAGGGCAAGATCATTATCGAGTTCAAAGGGCAGAAAGAACTGCAGCGCCTGATGTCTGAGATGGGGGTAAGCGCCGAGGAGGTCGGCTGACAGGTAATTATTACCATCTACTCATGCAAGGCGCCCCCTCTCCTTTGCCGCGTGGCGCCGTGCATGGACATAGATATCGCATCCTGGGCTTTCAGCGGAACGCGTCGATTCAAGCATTACAGGGGGACGAAACCAGCGAAAGCTGCCGCAGCGATATTCGTCACCGCTGTAATGGTGCCGGTGCTGCCGGGAGGTTGATCACGCGTATTTTTCCATAGCCAGCTTTATCAGGCGCTCAACCAGATGCTTGAATTCAAGCCCCGCCGTCTCGGCCGCCATGGGGAGAAGGCTCGTCTCGGTCATGCCCGGGCTTATGTTCAGCTCCAGGACCTGGGGAACGCCCGCCCCGTCTATGATGATGTCCACGCGCGATACGTTCATGCAGCCCAGGGCTCGATGGGTATGCAGTGCCGTCTCGACCGCCCTCCGTGACACCTCTTCGTCAAGACGGGCGGGACAGTAGTACTCGGTGAGCCCAGGGGTGTAGCGAGAGTCAAAATCGTAGAAGCCGCTGCGCGGAACGGTTTCGACCGGCGGCAAGGCTTCGAGTTCCTCGTTTCCCAGGATGCTCACGGCGACCTCAGTCCCTTTTACATAATTTTCCAGAAGAATCCGGTCATCATAATGCAGGGCAGAGCGCACCGCCTCCAGGAGCTCGTCCTCCCTGTTCGCGACCTTAACCCCCAGGGCTGATCCCTGGGCTACCGGCTTGACCACCAGAGGAAACCCGAGTTTTTCCCCCGCCGCAGCGAGTGAGTGCACCGCACCCATCTCCTGAAAGGTGGCTTCGCTCAGCACGAAGAAGGGAGGGGTGGGGATGCCCTCTCGCTGGAAAATCTCCTTGGAGAGGGCTTTATTGAAGCCTATGGCGCTGGAGAATACTCCCGGTCCCGTATAGGGCACGTCGAGGATCTCGAACAGTTCCTGTACCGTGCCGTCCTCGCCGAACTTGCCGTGCAGGGCGATATAGACCAGGTCCAGTAGCTCGTCCTTTAAGGTGGGTACGAGGTTTTCGTCGACGTCCAGGTCTAATACCTCGTGGCCGAGCTCGGCGAGGGCACGGGAAACCCTGCGGCCGGAACGAAGGGATACATCGCGCTCCAGGGATCTTCCGCCCATCAAAACGCCAATGCGCATACCGTTCAACCCCCTACTGCTCATCATGAGATGATCCAGCCTCAAGCCCGGGCACCTTGAAGCCCAGGGCACGGGCGAGGGAGAGCTCGCGCTTGATGACCTTGGCAAGCCGCTTTATCCCCTCGTGGACCGTCTCGACGTCCGAATAACTGAAATTGAGGCGCATGCAGCACTCCCCCCCCTCATGGGGGAAGAAGCCGCTTCCGGGTACGTAGGCAACCTTGGCGTCGACGGCCGCCGCAAGCATCTCCGAGGTCTTGATGAACTCGGGAAGGGTCGCCCAGACAAAGAGTCCGCCCTGGGGACGCGTCCACTCGGCGATGCCGGACAGGTGCTCCTCCAGGGCCTCCAGGATGGCGTCGCGCCTGCCGCGATAGTGCTCCAGCAGTTGCTTGACCTGCCCCCTCCAGTCCTCCGTGGTGAAATAGCTGTGGGCTACCATCTGAGTGAAGGTAGAGGTGCACAGGTCAGCGGACTGCTTGGCCAGCAGGAGCTTGTCGAGTATGGGATGGGGGGCCGCTATCCAGCCGATCCGCATGCCAGCGGAGAATATCTTGGACAGGGTACCCAGGTAGATGACCCTGCTTTCGTCCAGGCTGCGCAGGGTAGGGCAGGGCGTTCCTTCGAAACGGAGCATGCCGTAGGGGTTGTCCTCTACAACCAGGCAGTCATATTCGTGTGCCAGTTCCAGGAGGCCGAAGCGCCGCTCGGAGCGCAGGGTTATTCCTGCCGGATTCTGGAAGTTGGGGATGGTATAGATGAACTTGACCCGCTCGCCCTTCGCCGCAAGTCCCTTCAGTACTCCGGCCAGGTTTTCGAGAACCATGCCGTCTTCGTCCATGGGTATGGTGTGGATATTGGGCTGATAGCTTAAAAAGCTGTTCAGGGCACCTACGTAACTCGGTGCCTCGGTGATGATGTTGTCGCCGGGGTTGATGAATATCTTGGAAATAATATCCAGGCCTTGCTGCGCGCCGTGGGTGATGATGATATCCTCCGGGAAGCAGGGCGTTCCCTCCACCGCCATCACTTCTATGAGGCAGTGCTTGAGGGGCGCATAGCCGTCCGTGGGGCCGTACTGCAGGGCGGCGGCATGATCCTCCGCAAGTACCCTGCGCACCGTCCTCATGATGATCTCGGGGTCGAAAGCCTGGGTATAAGGCAAACCGCCCGCAAGGGATATTATGTCCGGCCTGGCGGTAATCGCGAGCAGGTCACGGATCTCCGAGGAGAGCATGTTTGATGTCCTGTGAGCGTATTTCTCGCTGAAGGGGTCAAGGGTAAACCTCGGGGACATGCAAAACACCTCTTCGCTATGGGAGCCTCCTGTTCCTCCACTATATATATATGAGAAGTAGTATAAATCATTGTCCGAAGGCGGCATAGGCAAGGGAGGCCGGAGGAAGGGGCGCAACAGTTAAGAAACGCCCTTGCAGGGTCGATAACTGCAGTGATAGGAGGCGGGTTAACCCTGG
Source organism: Actinomycetota bacterium (assembly GCA_016931915.1). Classification (GTDB taxonomy): domain Bacteria; phylum Actinomycetota; class Geothermincolia; order Geothermincolales; family RBG-13-55-18; genus SURF-21. The sequence continues at coordinate 17,754 of JAFGDU010000023.1, read as the reverse complement.
ATCGAAGATCTAGCGTGCTGTAAAGGAAACGACAAAAGGGGACGAAAGCGCAGGAAGCCGCGGTAGCCCGGAGGCGATCCGCGGGTTTCTTGTGTTGAGGGAACCGCGGGGAACACATGAACGGTCAGAACCTTCAGGAAACCAGAGAGGCCACGGGGAACAGCGAAGCGGGCCTGGAACTGCTGCTGAGGCTGCTCCACGACGAGGTGGGCCTCAACTTCAAGCAGTACAAGCCAAATTATCTCAAGAGGCGCATCGGGGTCCGCATGAGGGCCACCGGCTGCAGCGATTACCTGCAGTACCGCGCCTACGTCAAACAGAACTCGGAGGAAGGCAGGCGCCTCATCAACGACCTGACCATAAACGTGACCGAGTTCTTCCGCGACCAGGACGTTTTCGACGCCATACGCAGGAAGGTCGTACCACAACTGGTGGAATACAAGAGAGAGGGGCGCATTTACAGCCTGCGTGCATGGAGCGCGGGCTGTGCCACGGGGGAGGAGCCGTATTCCCTCTCCATTCTGTTCAATGAGGCCCTGAGCAAAGATAAGGACCCAGGGCCATGGGCGCTCCGCATCACCGCCACCGACCTGGACGACAAGGCCCTGGAAAAGGCCAAGGAAGGTAGATACGAAACGGTAAAGGTCATGCCCGGAATGATCCTCGAGGACTACTTCATCAGGGAGGGGGAAGGATACGCGGTAAGAGAGGCGGTCAAGAGGCCGGTGAGGTATCTCCTCATGGATATCATGCAGAAACCGCCCTTGCGCCACCTCGATCTCATCCTCTGCCGCAACGTCCTTATCTATTTCGAGAGAGAAAAGCAACATCGCATACTGGACATTTTCCGGCGCTGCTTGAGGCCGGGGGGCTTCCTGGTCCTGGGCAAGAGCGAGGCGATCATCGGCGCCAACGAAAGCGAGCTTGTCCCTTATTCCAGGAGGGAGAGGGTATATCGCAAGGAAGGGGAGTCGTTTAAGGGTAAAGATTCTGGAGATGATAGAAAGTAGGGGCTCCGCTCCAGCTTTCCGCGCGTAACGCGTGGCTGGGGTCTGTGGGTAAAGGCCGTTCAGCTGACGACCGGGAAAGTCGAAACAATATGGTGGGTACGGTCGACAAGGGAGCCGCTTCCGAAGCAAGGAGAAAGTGGCCCGAAAGGCCCGCGGGAAGGGAGAACGGCCTTCCAGGGATAAAACTAATATGAAATAGTGCCGAAAAACCTGAGGGAGGCGTTTCATCGCTCCGGCAGTATGTCCGTAGAGGCGAAAAGGGACAGCCGCCGTAGAGGCGGCGGTTTGGAGATGGTGGAGGGATAATCAATGAAAAACGGCGCTGACACGAGCGAACTGGAAACAGGGAACAAGCTCAATGCGCGCACCCTGGCCTATGGAGCGGCCATAATTTTCTTGGTCCTCGTTCTGGCTTTCGGTATCATCAGCGTGGTGATTCTGGCCGTGGGGTCCTCCCGGACGGGAGATGCCGCAACGACTACGGATGCCCAGGAACAGAAGGAGCTCCTGGATTCGGCTGACGGCCTCCTCGGCGGCGCACTCGTCGCGGCCATCATCCTGCTGATCCTGGAAGGCGTTCTCGCCGCCGTGGCCATCGCGCTCTTCTTCCGCTGGCTATCCGGCACCATGCAGGAAATGAACTGGCAGGTACAGCAGGTCGCTGCGGGGGACGGAGACCTGACGCGCCAGATCGTGGTCAGCGATCGACATACCTTCGGGAGCCTGGCCGATTCCATCAACGTGATGATCAGCGCACTGCGCGGATCGATAGCGGAGATAGGCAAGATTGCCGGCGAGCTCAACAACAGCGCCGAACAGATGTCCGCCGTCATCCAGCAGATGAACGCCTCGAGCCAGGATATATCCAGTACCATATCTCATATCGCGAAGGGCGGCGAGGAGCAGGCCCGCCGCGTACTGGATACTTCTCATACCATGGAGATGATGAGTTCCTCCATGCAGGAAATGGCGGAAAAAGCCGACCTCTCCAACCAGGCTGCGATGGAGGCCATCGAGACGGCTCAGAGGGGAGCCGAGGCGGCGGTGGATACGGCAAGCGCCATGGACGTGATCCGGGGTGCGGCAGAGACCGTCGTGGAAGCGAGCACGGGATTGGAAGAGCGCTTCATGCAGATCGGGATCATCGTGGACGTGATCACCAGCGTTTCAGAACAGACCAACCTGCTCGCCCTCAACGCGGCCATAGAGGCGGCGCGCGCCGGGGAGCAGGGGCGCGGATTTGCGGTGGTCGCGGAGGAGGTCAGAAGCCTGGCGGAGAACTCGCGCAAATCGGCGGAGCAGATATCGAACCTCATTCGCGAGATTCAGGCCGGGGTCAACAAGATGAGGGGGAGCATAGATTCGGCCATCGATCAGGTGAAAGGCGGCACGGAGGTGGTGGAGAAGGCCGGCAAGGCCCTGCAGGAGATCGCCATTTCCATCCAGAGCACTTCTCGCTACGCAAGCGAGATCGCCGATACCACGCGCGAGCAGGTTATGGGCAACGAGGAAGCCCTGAAGGCCATCACCGAGATCGCGAGCATAGCCGATGAGACTGCGGCCTCCTCGGAGGAAGCTTCGGCGACCGTAGAGGAACAGACGGCCTCCATGCAGGAGATGGCGGCGGCGGCGGCAGAGCTGGCGGCCATGGCGGAGAAGATGAACCAGCTTGTCGGCGGCTTCAGGGTCTAGATGGTGGTTGGGGTATGGTAAGCAATAGCACAAATGAGGAGAGACAGAAGGACGCCAACGAATTCTCCCGCTTCCTGCTCACGGCTGCCGCCGTTGCGTATCCCCTGGGTTTAGGTGGCAGTATCGGTATTGCCTATGCGGCGGCGGAGTTCTCCTGGAGCCCTGCCCTCGTAGGCCTGGTTTTTGGTTTCGTGGTGGTGACGATCACCATGGTCGGCGCCGTCATATATGTCGCCAAGTCATACCTGTGGCCCCTCAAGGAGCTCAACAAGGCGCTTGGGGCAATGATCGAAAGGGACTTCACAGCTCATACGGAGGTGTCGTCAAGCGGCCTGCTCGGCGATTTCGCCGAAGCCTTGAACGGGCTCTCGAGTTCGATGCGGGAGATAATTAAGGAACAGACCGATACGGCCGACCAGCTCACTTCCGCCAGCGATATGATGTCCAGCGTGTCGCGGGAGACGACCGAGACGGCGCAGGAAACGGCCAATACGGTATCGCAGCTGGCTCGCGGCTCCGAGGAGCAGGTGCACGCGATCATTCAGGCACAGGGAACGGTAAACGAGATCGTGGACGAGATCGGAACCGCAGCGGAACGGAGCCAGGAGGCAAAACAGTTCAGCAACCAGGCCCAGGAAACGGTGGAGAAAGGGGTGGTCGCGGTACAGAGGGCCACCCAGAAGATGCAGCAGATTAAGGAAACCGTGGATACATCGGCAACAGCCGTCAGGGAGCTGGGAGAGCATTCCGCCCAGATCGGCCTCATCGTGGATGTCATAACCTCCATCGCCGACCAGACCAACCTCCTCGCCCTCAACGCGGCCATCGAAGCCGCCAGGGCCGGGGAGCAGGGACGCGGCTTTGCGGTGGTCGCGGGTGAAGTGAGAACCCTGGCGGAAGGGTCGGCCAAGGCCGCGTCGCAGATCTCCAACCTGGTCAGGGAGATCCAGCGTGGCATAGATCAGACCATCGAGGGAATGGAAGGCGGTACGCAGGAGGCCGAAGAGGGCAACCTTGTCGTAGCTGAGGCCCAGTTCATGCTGAGAGAGATCGACGACGCATCCCGCAGCATCGGCGACAGGGTTTCGGCCATCTACGAGGCGACACAGCAGATCTCCGAGAAGAGCGGAAAGGTGGTGGAGGTCATGAGTTCCATCGCCGGCATATCGCAGGAGTCCGCGGCCTCGACCCAGGAGGTGTCGGCCTCCATCGAGGAACAGACCGCGGCAATGCAGGAGGTAACGGCAGCGTCGCAGGAATTGGACGAGATAGCTAATCGCCTGCGCATAATTCAACAGGAGTTCAAGATATGACCGCGCATCGGTTTCGTTGTGGGCTGGTCAGAGTTGGGATATATTGAGACTATGGCAATCGGGTGAGCGTTTCGGCTCGGGAGGAAAGGATCATGGCGGAAGATGCAAAGACAGCGGAGGAAATGCAGCTGGTAGTCTTCAGCTTGGGTCGTGAGGAATTCGCGGTGGAAGTAACCCAGGTGCGGGAGATCATGCGCATGGAAGAGATAACACGCATGCCCAAGAGCCCGCACTTCGTCGAAGGCATAATCAACCTGCGTGGCCAGATCATTGCCGTTGTCGAGCTGGCTAAACGGCTCAATCTGGAGGCGGGGGAGAGAAGCGGTGATACGCGGATCATCGTAGTGGAAGCGGAAGATATCAAGGTAGGCATGATCGTGGACTCGGTGTCAGAAGTACTGCGCGTAGACGCGGAATCGGTGGAGCCGAGCCCGACCCTCGCTACGGATATCTCTTCGGCATTCCTGGAGGGAGTAGTGAAAAAGGATAACCGGCTGATAATCCTGCTGGATCTCACCAAGGTGCTCTCGCTGGAAGAGATGGCGGGTCTTGGTTTTTAAGGCGACAATGCTGTAAGTCTTTCAAGGAAGACAAGGAAAGGAGGAAAGGATGGCGCCGACCGTGCTGATCGTCGACGACGCCCTCTTCATGCGCATGATGATCAGGGACATCCTGTCCAAGGACGGCTTTGAGGTGGTTGGCGAGGCCGAGAACGGCGTTGAAGCGGTTGACCGTTTCAAAGAGATGAGGCCGGACTTGGTGACCATGGATATCGTTATGCCGGAAATGGACGGCATCGAGGCGGTCAAGCAGATCATGAAGATAGACCCCGATGCCAAGATCCTGATGTGTAGCGCGATGGGGCAGCAGCCTCTGGTGGTAGAAGCCCTGGAGGCAGGGGCGAAGGACTTCATAATCAAGCCTTTCCAGCCCTCAAAAGTCATTGAGGCAGTGGAGAAGGCCCTCAAAGAATAAGGTGGGTCTCCCCCTAGCGGGGAGGAGGTGAACCTGTTGCCCCATAAAATCCGGGTGCTGATTGTCGACGACTCCGCTCTGGTACGCAAACTCCTGAGGGATGTCATCTCTGGAAATCCCGACATGGAAGTGGTAGGGACGGCCAGCAACGGCGTAGAGGCCATACGATCCATAGCGGAGCTTGATCCCGACGTGGTGACCATGGATATCAACATGCCTGAGATGGATGGCCTCACCGCGCTGGAATACATTATGCGCAAGCATCCCTTGCCGGTGGTAATGCTTAGCGCAATCGCTCAAAAGGGCGCCACCGCTACCTTGAAAGCCCTGGAGTTGGGAGCCGTTGATTTCATCACCAAGCCGTCCCATTATCCGTCGGCGGTGAAAGAAGTACGCGAGGAAGTAGTGCTGAAGATTAAAACCGCCGCGCAGGCACGTTCCCATATCTTGCGGGGCGGGGTAAAAAGTAAGGCAAGAAAAAAGCCGGTATTGTCCAGGGGCGTTCGGGCGGGAAGCAAGCTTGGAAAGCTGGTGGTGATCGGGTCTTCCGCAGGTGGACCAAAGGCCCTGGCGGAGATAATGCCACGTTTTCCGGCAGACACGCCGGCCGCCATCATCCTGGTCCAACACATGCCCGGCGTATTCACGCGGTCTTTTGCCGGTAGATTGAACAACCTGTGTGCATTGAGCGTGAAGGAGGCCGAGGAGGACGAGGAGCTCAGGGTCGGTCGGGTGCTCGTAGCTCCCGGCGGCAAGGACCTTGTAGTGACCTCGGACAATCGCGGATCGAGCAGGGTGGAGCTGTTGGATTCGCAGAACCGCGTGGGCGCATCCCCACGCATTGATTCGACCATGGTCACCGCTGCGGAAGTATACGGACCGGATTCCGTGGGCGTGATCATGACCGGGATGGGTGGGGACGGCGCGAGCGGCATGGAAAAGATAAAGAAGAGCAAGGGAAGCACGATTGCACAAAACGAAGAGACGTGCCTGGTGTTCGGCATGCCCAAGGTTGCCATCGAGAGGGGCTGCGTGGATCATGTGGTTGCCCTGGATATGATCCCGGACAAGGTCATGGAGCTGCTGTAGTGACTTTTGACATGATATCGCCAGAAGGAGATGCCACATAATGGACATGGACATCTCTCAATATAAAGAGCTCTTTATCAGTGAAGCCCAGGAACACCTGGAAGCCCTGAACCAGTCTATGCTGGACCTGGAAAAGGACCCGGGAAACCCGGACGTGCTTACCGAGATCTTCCGCTCGGCCCATACCCTGAAGGGGATGTCGGCTACGATGGGCTTCGATCAGCTGACGGAGCTGTCCCATGAGATGGAAAACGTTTTGGACGGTTTGCGCAGCGGCGACATAGAGGTGAGCACGGGCATCGTGGACCTCCTCTTCAGCTGTTTCGACATGCTTGGAGCCATTGTCTCGCAAATCTCGGCTGATAGTACCAAGGCCCTGGATACCAGGCCGCTTATCGAGGCTTTGCGGACTGTCTACGGAGCGGAAAAGGGCGTTGTAATGGGGCTGGAGTCATCCGCTAAGAAACCGGCCAAGTCGAAGATGAGGAGGAAAAAACCCAAGCCCCAACCGAAAAAGGAGCCTGAAAAGGAAGCGGAGGAGGCTGGCGAGGAGAAAAAGAAGCCGGGAGAAAAGAGCGTGAAGGAGGAGGGGGAGGCGGAAAAGGAAGCCCCCGGAGAGCCGGCGGAAGAAAAAGAAGAACCAGCTCCGGATGTCGAGGGGGAGGCGGAAACCCCGCAAGTGGAGATGGTGGAGGCCGAGCTCGAGGAAGGCGCTGGTGAGAAGATCTGGAAATTACTGATAACCCTGGATAGAGACTGTGTCCTCAAGTCGGTCAGGGTTTTCATGATCTTCAAGAAACTGGCGCAGTTAGGCCAGGTAATCAACTCGCGCCCTTCCGTTGAGGATCTGGAGGACGAGAAATTCGACCGCTCCTTTGAAGTCGTAGTGGCCACGAGAGAGAGCCTGGAGACAGTGCGCAAGGCCTTGCTCACCATAGCCGAGGTGTTCGAGGTCGAGGTCCTGCGTGCCGAGGGCGTGGAGGTGGTCGTAGAGGAAGAAGCCGAAGCAGGGATTATCGAGGAAGAACCGGAAAAAGAGGAGATCGCCGACGAGCGGGCAATGGAAACCGCGGGTATGGCGGCAGCCCCCGTGCGCACCCAGAGCGTGCGCGTGAATATATCCCGCCTTGACAATCTGATGAACCTCATCGGCGAGCTGGTTATAAACCGCACCAGGCTGCAGGAGATCGCGTCCTCCATGAATATCACGGAATTGAAGGAAGCCCTGGCGCAAACGGCCCGCCTGACCGCGGACCTGCAGGACGAGGTGATGAAAACCCGCATGGTGCCGGTAGAGCACATCTTTAACCGCTTCCCGCGCATGGTGCGTGACCTGGCAAAGAGCCGGGACAAGGAAGTCGATTTCTCCATCGAGGGCAAGGACATCGAGTTGGACCGCACGATCCTGGATGAGATAAGCGATCCCCTTATGCACCTGTTGCGCAACGCCGTGGATCACGGCATAGACACCCCAGAGGAGCGCGAGGCAAAGGGAAAACCCAGGCGAGGCAGCATAAAACTCGTAGCGCGGCGAGACCGGAATTATGTATCCATAGAGGTGAGCGATGACGGGAAGGGCGTCGACGCGCAGAAGATCTTGGAGATCGCGCAAAGAAATGGTCTGATCTCGAGCGAGGAAACAAGGGCGCTGAGCCCGGAAGATACCCTGCGCTTTATGGCCATGCCGGGATTCTCGTCCGCCGAGGAGGTAAGCGGTGTCTCGGGAAGGGGCGTTGGGCTTGACGTGGTGAAGAACAAGGTGGAGTCGCTGGGCGGGATGCTGATCATGGAGAGCATCAAGGGCGAGGGGACCACTTTTGCCTTGAAATTGCCCCTGACGCTGGCGATTATCCAGGCGTTGCTGGTAAAAATACACAACGAGATATATGCAATACCGCTGGGCGTTGTTGCCGAGACGGCAGTGATCTCCACCCACGAGGTGAAATCCGTCTCCAACCAGGAGGTGATCTTTCTGCGCGACGAGACGCTGCCCCTCATGCGCTTGGGAACATATCTCGGGCAGCCGGGCGAAAACGGGCAGGGGAGCTTCCCGGTGGTGGTGGTGGAGGTAGCCCAGAAGTGTGTGGCCATCGCCGTTGATGAGCTCATGGGACAACAGGAGATCGTGATCACTACCCTGGATCGGTTTCTGAAGCGGATTAAAGGCTTTGGTGGTGCGACTATACTGGGAACGGGAGAAGTCGCGCTTATACTGGACATCCCGACTCTGTTATCCTGATAGGGATTTGGAGGTTGAGCAACCCCCGAAAGGAGGAATGATGGCAGAGAGGAAAGGGCTTACCCCCTTGCAGCTTGATGCGCTCAGGGAGGTGGGCAATATAGGCTCGGGTAATGCCGCCGTGGCCCTTTCCACCATGGTGGATAAGAAGGTTTTGCTGAGCGTACCCAGGGCTTCGCTGGTGCCCCTGGTCAAGGTCTCCGATCTCGTCGGAGGGGCAGAGACCCCCGTGGTCGGCATCTACCTTCACATCAGCGGCGACGCTTCGGGCAGCATGCTGCTCCTGCTGGCTGAGACCAGCGCCAATGAGCTGGCTCACTTGATGGTGACCGGAGAAAGCGAAGGTGAACTGACCACCGTCGAGCAGTCCGCCCTGCAGGAGACGGGGAGCATCCTGGCGGGCTCCTACCTCAACGCGCTCTCTCAGATGACCGCGATACTGCTGCGCCCCTCCGTTCCCGGCTTTGCCATGGACATGGCCGGGGCGATAATCGATTTCATACTGGTGGAGATAAGCCAGTCCGAGGATTACGTGCTGGTGATCGAAACGGAGTTCGACATCATGGAGCACGTGATCAGGGGGCACCTGATACTTTTCCCGGACCTGGGGTCCCTGGACATAATACTGGGAAGGCTGGGAGTACAGTGATTGACGGATGGCGAGAGCGTATAGCGGGAGTGGTAACGGAGAACATGCTCAATGGAACGAGATCGTAGCCCTTCCATTCTGCTCGGAGGAGCAGGGGGCTCTCGAGATAGCGAGGAGAAGCCAAAGGGAGAACCATCGGTGTCGACGGAAATCGTGAACGTAGGAGTAGCGGAATATTTCGTGACGCACAATCCGCACACCCTCGCCAGCTATGGACTGGGTAGCTGCGTTGGAGTGGCCCTCTATGACGATAGGCGCAATATAGGAGGGCTGGCTCATATCATGCTTCCCGACTCGAAGTCCATGAGCAAGAAGAGTAACCCGGGAAAATTCGCGGATACCTCTATCAGGGCCATGGTCGACGAGATGGAGAGGCTTGGCTCCAAGCGGCGGGACATAAAGGCAAGGATCGCTGGCGGGGCCTGCATGTTTACGATTCCGGGCGCAACGAATCCTCGTAACATTCCCGGGCCCTGTCTGGGCATGCAGATTGGGGAGCGCAACATCGAGGCGGCCAAGGCTGTCCTGCAGGAACTGAAGATCCAGCTCGTTGCCGAGGATACGGGTGGGAGCTACGGCAGGACCATGCGTTTTGATATCTCCAACGGCAAGGTGACCATCAGTTCGATCAAGCATGGAGCGAGAGAGCTATGAAGGAAGACGCCAGGGGCGAAAACATCGATGTCTCGAGCGAGGCCATTGCAGCACTTGCCTCCCAGGCGGCAAGCGATATCGAGGGAGTGACGGTCATCCAGCAGAGACCGGTCGAGAGCCTTACTTCCCGGGTGAAGAGGGAGTTCGTACACATGGGGGTTAAGGTCAACCGGGAGGAAGAGGCCTACCGGTTGAGCATATACATCAGGGTCGATTACGGTAAGAGCATCCCCGATCTCGCATGGGAGATAAAGAACAAGGTCAAGGAATATGTTGAGGGCCTCACCGATATCAAGATCGAGGAAGTCGAGATAATCGTAGAAGACATCGAACCCCCCTCCTGATCCCTACGTCTGAGCAATCCCCTCCGACAGCCAGCGCCTGTCCTGGCTGTGCCAGGCCAGGCCTGGCACGCGCACGCATCGGAAGTTAGTCCGCACGAAGTGGAACGCCCGGTGGGCGGCAAGCGTACGTAGTGATAATGGGCCTATTCGCTCGGCGAAAAATAAAGGACGATCGATCTGGCTATGGCGATCGCCAGGTCGCTGCCCGCGGCAGCCTCGCTTCCCGATTCCAGGACAACGCAGGGCATACGGGTTTCCCTCAACAGGGGATAGCTCTTTGTCTCCGGAGCGGGCACCTCCGCGTCCATAACCGGGGCAAGTTCGCCTTGTAATATCTCCGCGAAGCGCCTGCCGCGCGGCGACGAATACCCCTTGCTGCCGAAGTAATAGATATGCATCCCGCTCTCGGGTGTCATCCTGAGACCGAGTACGAGATCGGCCTTGCGGTCGTTCGCAACGCGCGCCCGCTGGCTTTCCGGGAGGGGAGCGGAGGCGCCGCCGGTCATGTGCGCCATCAGACCCGAAGCAAGCAGTTCGCTCGAGGCCAGGCGCAGGGCATCCTCGGCACCCGCGTCTTTTTCCGCGGCATCCAGGACCACGCTCTTGCCTTCCAGTCCCCGTGCCGCGAGGTCCTGAAGCGTTTCGTGTACTTCTGCAACGCTGGTTTCCTTCAGGGCATGCTTCAAGCGTTGCAGGCAGGAGATGGTCGATGAACCCGCGATGCCGTCGACGGGAAGGCCCATATTATGCTGAAAGGCGCGCAGAGCACCATCGGTGTCCTGCCCGAAGATACCGTCCTCACGGCCGGCGTTGAAGCCGAGGCGATTGAGATATCGCTGCACCTCGCGCACGTCGTCGCCGCGGAAAGGTGGTATGCGCAGATAGAGAAACCTGTCCCCCAGGCGGATGGAGGCTTCCACGAGTTCCTGCCAGGTTGTCTCGTCGACGCTGCCCTCGATACGCAGGCCTCTTGCCTCCTGGAAATCGCGCACGGCCTGCGATGTGCTCTCGCCGTAGTAGGCTTCCCTCATCTCCGCCTCGAAAGCCGTGGAGGAGTAACCCAGATCGTGCAGGCGCTTCTGCACGTCGCCGACTGCCAGGCCGCGGTCGCCTGGGACCAGGGTCCTCAAAGTCAATCCTCCTTGCTGATGGGCAGGGTGAATTTGAAGGATGAGCCGAGGCCGGTCTCGCTCTCCACCCAGATATGCCCGCCGTGACCCTCTACTATCCCCTTGGATATAACCAGGCCCAGGCCCAGGCCGCCCGCGGAGCGCGTGGAGTCCGTCTCTATCTGGTAAAACATGGTAAACAACTTTCTCTGTTCGCTTGCCGGGATTCCCGGCCCGTTATCCTTTACTTCGATCTCCACCATTCCCGCTTCGGAGGCGTTACGCGCCAGGACCTCTATCTGGCCTCCCTCGGGGGTGAATTTGATGGCATTGCCGATGAGGTTCTCCATGACCTGATGTACGCGCCATACGTCCACGCTTACCGGTGGCAGGTTTTCCTCGACTGCATAAAGCAGTTCCTGGCCGCACATGGCGGCACGGCCTTTATACTCCGAGACGGCATTGACGATCAACCCGTCGACGGGTGCCGGCCATCTCTCGCCAACCAGGCGGCCTTCCTCCAGGCGTGTGACATCGAGAAGGTCGTTTATTATCTTGGTCATCTGGTCCGCGCGGGCATTCATGATCTTGATCTTATCCAGCTGGAAAGAAGAAAGGTCGCCGAGCTCGCCGTACATGAAGGCATCAGAGTAACCCTTGATTATGGATAGGGGTGTACGCAATTCATGAGAGGCTATGGCGATGAAGTCCGATTTCATTTTATCCAGGACGGACAGTTCCTCGTAGGCTTTCTCCAGGTCCTGATGGCTGCGCTCCACCATCGCCTCCAGCCGGCGGCGCTCGCTGAGATCGTGGGCGATGCCCACAATGCCCGCGAACTTGCCGGCGCGGAAAAGGGGCGCCGAGCTTATCTGCACCGGCAGCGACATGTCTCCCTGTCGCCTCAGCAGGGTCTCGAAAAAGACCTTTTCCCCGCGGCGACGGCGCTCCAGCATGCGCTCCACCTTCTTTTTCTCATCTGGCATCACCATATCCACGGCTTCTTTCTCGAGAAGCTCTTCGGAGCTGTTCATGCCCAGCATATCCAGGAATGCCTGGTTGCAGAAGGAGAACCTGCCCTTGGTGTCCATGGCATAGAACCCGTCGTTGAGGCTCTCGATGAGCAGGTTCAGGTAGTCTGTTGTCTCAGCGAGGCGCCGTTCCAGCCGGACGTATTCCGTAACGTCCTCGTAAAGGAGCAACGCCTCCCGTACGTTGCCTGACTCGTCCGTCAGGGGGTGAAGGCGAACGCGGTGGAAGTAATCCGTCCTGCCGACCGTCTGATGCACACGGGGCTGCTCGAAGGCACGCCCCTCGATCAGCACGCGCCTGAGGATATGTTTCCAGTCGGCGCGGAACTCTTGCGGCATGATGTCCAGGGCAGGCAAACCCGGGACGGCGGATTCCTCCAGCCCGCCTGTTTCGTGGATCCACTGCATCATTGACTGGTTGCAACGTATCAGCCGGAAGTTGCGGTCGAGCACGGCTATTTTCACCGGCACGCTCTCGAAAATGCCGGACTCGCGCTCCGAGGCCTCGAGCATGGCGGCCTTCTCGGCGGCCTCTCTGCTTACGTCCTGGATCATGATAAAGAGGCGCCGTTCCTCGACGCCTTCCTGTCCCACGGGCGAGACCCATACGTTGCACATGCCGGTCTGGTTCTCCAGAAAATAGGGTTCGTAGTTGCGTTCCAGGGCCTTTCCCTCGCTCAAGGCCTGCTCGAGGAGTGGGCGCCAGTTGCCGAAGTACGGCGGAAGAAAAATCTCGTCGAGCCTTTTCCCGGCCAGGGGCGAAAACCTGTCGCCGGCGGGCATGAACTCCACTGCCAGACGGTTGCTGTCCAGGATTGTCCCGTCGCCTCTGACCATGAAGGAAGGAGAGGGAAGCGACTCGAGCACGGAGCTTCCGGCATCCGGGCCCCGGGCCGTCGAGCCCCCGGACAGGTGCAGGAGCGGCCATGCTACCGCAAGCGCGGCCAGGGTAAGGGCAAGGGTCAAGGCGGCACAGAGGATGGAGAGCAAACGCCAGTCGGCCGCGCTTGCGAGGAGGGTCATGCCGGACATGGCCAGGGCACCGACGGCGATGAGGAGAAAGCGGCGCACTGATCCGTCAGGCCCCATCTTGTTTCCCGTCCTTCTCGCGGGAGCTGGCCAGCTCCCCCCATATCCACCCCCAGTATTTCGCGGTGGCGTAAATGGCAAAAGTGATGGCAATGGCCATCGGTATGGAGGCGACGCAGATCTTGATAATCAATCCCGTTTCGGCGGCGGGATCGGGAAGCCCCCATGCTTTGGTCAGCAGGAGTATCCATGCTGCCGGAAGTGGGAGGGTAAAAAAGAGCAGGGCAACGTAATAGAGCCTGTAATATGGGGGTAACTCCAGCGCCTGCCCCAGGCGCTTTCCCAGTACCATCAGCAGAACGAGAAGCACCGATACCGCCAGCGGACCGATTATATATAGTGCAGAGGCCAGGTAGTTCATTGTCCCAACATCAACCGGTAAGAACGGTATACGACAATCAGGAGCAATACCCCCGCAACGGCCGGCCACACCGCGTACCAGAGGTAGATGGCCACAATGGAGTCCGCCAGGGAGTAGATAAAGGTACTGGCGCCCATGAGCACAAAGAACAGCGGCAGCAGAAAAGCGTACGCCTTGCCCTTGAACCTGCGCTCCGACAGGCGGCAGATCCCATAGAAGTAGACGAGGAGCATTGCCGTCGCCGCGGTGTTATAGAACCAGAGGAACAAGGAAAAAGCCTTCCACCAGTCGTTGGATGTCAACCGTCCCCCCCTTTTTTCAACCAAGACTTAGCGAAACAGGGGTTTTCAGGTCTCTGAACCCCTCTTTTTCTCGTCGATGATTCGTTTTACCTCCGTCAGTAACTCCTGCTTGCTGAAGGGCTTGGTGATATATCCGGCGGCCTTCATCACCGATAAACCGATCATCTTATCGATGTTCTGCGTGCGGGCGGTGATAAACGCTACCGGTGTGTTCTGGACGTCGGGATCGTTCTTGATACGGCGCAGGACCTCCCAGCCGTCGATCTTCGGCATCATGATATCCAGTAAAATAAGGTCGGGTTTCTCCTGAAAGGTCTTTTCCAGCGCTTCTTCGCCGGAGAAAGCGGAAATGGTGAGGAAGCCGGCATTGCTCAGGAAGAGCTCTATGAGCTCGACCATCTCCCGGTCATCATCTACGACAAGTATCTTTTCTGCCACTCAATCCACCTCCCCTTTCCCGGTGGACTTCCCCTTTTTCCCGAATACCTCCATGAAGGCGTCGATCTCTTTCTTGCGTGCCAGCCCCGACAGAACACCCTCGCGGTCCGCGAAGGGTTCTCCGACCGCCAGTCCGCTCTCGGTTATACGAAACTCGCGGATCGATTTGTCGTGAGAGCTGGCACGCTGCTTGAGCACCAGTATCGCCTTGCTGATGGAGGAGTCCAGCTCGACGTAGCGGAGTATGATCACCGCATCTACCAGGTATGAGATGCCGTATTGGGCAGCGGTCATATCTCCGGTGATGTCGGGGTCCTCCTGCGTTACGATTGCCGTGAGTCCGTGTCTGAGCAGAGCGTTTATAAAAGTGAATGCCACCTCGCGTAGCTTGACCGGGTCCTTCGCCAGCCGCTCCAGGTGTGATATGGAATCGATGAGAATACGTTTGGCCCCCAGCTCCTGCACCATGGTGTCCAGAAGCCCGCCCGGAGTCTGAGCCTGTTCGAAGAATATCTCCGGAGAAGTGAAGAGGATGCGCAGCATGCCGTTTTTCTCCATCTCCTGCAGGTCGTAACCCAGGGACGCCGCATCGCGCAGAAGCTTCTTGGGGAAGTGTTCGAAGGTGACTATAAGGCCCGGTTCCCCCAACTCGACGCCATGGGCGATAAATTCCAGGCCCAGGCAAGTCTTTCCGGTCCCGGGTGCCCCTATGACCAGGCTCACCGAGCCCCTCAGGGGTCCCCCTTCCATCATCTCGTCGAGCTGCGCGTTGCCGGTAGAGGCCCTTTCTCTCAGCTCGCTATCGCTCATTTAACCTCCTGCTTCCGTCAACCCCGTCACCGGCCCCCTGCTTGTTACTCTGATGTCCGCTGCGGGTAGGGTGATGCACGAACCGGGCTCAAGGCATACCCGCTCCCGGAGACACCGCTATCTGCCATTATTATTATACACGTTGCTTGCTCGACCCTTGTTTGACATGCGGACAATAACCTGGCGCGCCGCATATCCGGGGTAGCGGCGGACCGATACGCCACGTGCTGACCCGCGCTGCAGGTCAGTTGCGCGTGCTATACTGAATTTTGTGATCGTGCTAAGCGGGGAGCTAGCGGTGCCCTGAACCCGCAATCCGCTACAGCGGGGCCGAATCCCCAACTGAGGCTCTCTGGTCTTGGGTATGCGCACAGGCAAGTGGTGTTGAAGGTCGGGTCCTGCGCAACGGGAACTTGTGAACCCCGTCAGGTCCGGAAGGAAGCAGCGGTAAGCAAACCTTCTCGTGTGCCGCAGACTAACCTGTCCGGAGCTAACTACCCGTGTAGCGCCTGGGGCTGGATGTCGAGGGAGGGTGCACGATCACGCTATTTCATTTATGTTATATAGGAGATCCCCATTTGTCGGGGAGTGATGAGCATTGGCATACATCTCTTTGTACAGGAAATGGCGACCGCAGACCTTCGAGGAGGTCATAGGGCAGGAATATGTCACCCGCACCCTGTCCAACTCACTGCGCAACGGGAACCTTGCCCATGCATATCTCTTCACGGGCCCCCGGGGCACCGGTAAAACCAGTACTGCACGCATCCTTGCCAAGGCGCTGAACTGCGATGAAGGCCCTACCCCCGACCCCTGCAACCACTGCCGCTCGTGCAGGGAGATAACCGAGGGGACCTCGGTGGACGTGGTGGAGATCGATGCGGCATCGACGCGCGGGATCGACAGCATACGTGAGCTCAGGGAAAGGGTTGTGTTCTCCCCGGCGGCGGCGCGCATGAAGGTCTACGTTCTCGACGAGGCGCACATGCTCACCAAGGAAGCCTTCAACGCATTTCTGAAGACTTTGGAGGAACCGCCGCCGCACGTCGTTTTCGTCCTGGCTACAACCGAACCCCACAAGATGCCCGCAACCATACTCTCCCGTTGTCAGCGCTACGATTTCCGCAGCGTACCCGTATCCATGCTCACGCAGCATCTTGCCCACGTAGCGAAGGCCGAGGGTATAGAGGCCAACGAGAGGGCTTTGCGGCTCATATCCAGGCGTGCAAGGGGCTCTGCGCGCGATGCCCTGGTCATCCTGGAGCAGGTTATGAATTACGGGGACGGTGTCGTCGACGAGGCGGGTGTGGCCGGTTTCCTGGGCCTGGTAGAAGACGAGATACTGATCGAGCTGGGGGACCGTCTTGCCGCCGGAGATGCTGCCGGTGCTGTCGCCATGGTCGAGAAGGCCTACGAGGAAGGGAGAGACCTGGTCCAATTCACCCGGGAGGTCCAGGAACACTTTCGCCGGGTTTTTCTGCTGCAATACGCGGACCTGGGATCTGAGGATCTGGAGGTTGACGAAACCGCCTACGCCGCAATAGAGCGCCAGGCGGCGGAGCTGTCCCCTGACCGCACTTTCCATTTCATCGTCTCGCTGCGCGAGGCATGGAAGGAAATGCAGACCACCGCCTCGATACGCCTGGTGCTCGAGGGAGCGTTGATCGGTATGGCCCGCAGCGAACTCGACGTGTCGGCGGAAGCCTTGTCTGCGCGCATGGGGAAGCTCGAGGTCGAGCTGGAGAAGTTGGCCAGGCTACGCGCCGGCGACCAGCCTGCCGCGGTAGCTCCGCCCGCAAGCCGTGCAGATGCGGGGGAGAGAGAAAGCCCTGCGGCCGACACCACCAGGGAGGACGCGGAGGAGAAACAGGCTCCTGCGATTGCCGGGGAGGAAGTGGGAGGAAGGAGCGAGCACGCGATCGCAACCTCCAGTCCGGGCTCCGCGGCGGTACCGCTGGACCTGGCTGCGATAAGGAGGGCGTGGCCGCAGGTAAAAGAGGCGGTCAAGGAAAGGAAGGTCACCACCCATGCCTTCCTGCTGGAGGGAAAGCCCCTGGAGTTCAAGGCAGGCGAGCTGTACATCATGTTTCCCGCCGACCGTTCCTTCCATCGCGGAGAGATGGAGAAGGAGGACCACCGCAGCGTCCTGGAGGAGGCCCTCGAGGAAGTACTCGGCGTGGCGATCAGGGTAAAAACGAGGTTGGAGGAGAACCAGGAGGGTGGGGCGCGCGGGCATGCGGATGCAATGAATACGAAGGCACAGCGCGAGTCGCGCAGCGGACCCCTTGCGGGCGTGCCGGAGGAGAGTGGTCCTCTACACGGTGCTGGCGAAGAGGAGATAGCGGACGAGGGCCTGCAAACGCTCCCGGAGACGAGGCGCAATGCGGCGCAGGAGCCGCCGGGCGGGAGAGCGGAGGCGGCTGATGGCGAGGAGGGGGAGACTTTTGACACCGGCAAGGTCAAGCTGGTGAAGGACGTTTTCGGCGCGGAGATGATCGAGGAGATAAAGCTGAACGAATGATATGCGCATGCTCCGCGGCGTGCCGGGTGAAACGAGGTGCCGCGAAGCGGAGGTGTTTATGCCGTAGCGAAGCGGAGGTGTTTATGCCGTAGCGAAGCGGAGGTGTTTATGCCGTAGCGAAGCGGAGG
>JAFGDU010000022.1 GCA_016931915.1 Actinomycetota bacterium | reverse complement strand
GATACGCAAGCCCATCTCCTCCGCCCCCGCCCCCAGGGATAGGTGCGCTGCCACGGGGGCGAAGATGTCGCGGGCGTGAAAGGTAGGGTGCACCGGCATGCGGAAGAAGTCCTGGTTATCGAGGTGATAAGCCTGCCTGACGCCGCCCAGCCGGGCCGCCGCGGGCAAGAGGAGGCCGTTATCCGGTCCGACCAGGACGTCGCCCCGTTCCACGACCAACGCCACTGCCAGGCGCCGGGTCCCCACCCCCGGATCCACCACGGCCATATGCACCGCCGCCGGCATGAAGGGCAGCGCCGCGGCGAGCACGAAGGCGCCCTTTCCGATGTCGAAGGGCGGTATCTCATGGCTGATATCGACGATGGCGGCGGAGGGATTGATGGAGAGTATAACCCCCTTGACGGCGGCTACCCACTCCTCCGAAAGGCCGAAATCGCTGGTTAAAGTGATGAGATCCTCAACCATCGGGGATCACCTTGATCCATACCTGGCGGCGGCGCGGGCCGTCGAACTCACACAGGAAGACGCCCTGCCACGTTCCCAGGGCCAGGTCTCCCCCCTTCACGATCAGCGTGAGCGAGAAGCCCATGAGGCCCGCCTTGATATGGGAATCGGCGTTGCCCTCGCGATGGCGGTATCTCCCCTGCGGCACCAGCTTTGCCAGCTGCTCCATGATATCCTGCGCTACCGCCGGATCGGCGCTCTCGTTCACCGTGACCCCGGCGGTGGTATGGGGTACGTATACGATGCAGATGCCGCCGGAAACGCCCGACTGCCGCACCGCCTCTCTGACCTTGCCGGTAATATCCACCATGTGAGAGCGGGAGGACGTAGGTACATCAATCGTTACTTCGACCGCCATGCCTTCACCTCCCTAACCCATGCTCATGCGCATAGTCGCCTCCAGGTTGAGCGGAGGCAGGTCGTCGGGATCGATTATGACATCCACCACCGCCGGCCCCGGGGCGGCGAGCGCCTCGCCCAGCATGGGAACGATATCCTCGACCCTTTCCAGCCTGAATCCCGCGGCACCAAAGGACCGCGCCAGGGCTGCGAAGTCGGGGTTGCTATGACAGGTCCCGAGGATCCTTCCGCCGCACTGCAGCCGCTGCCGCAGGTTGAGCACCCTGTACATGTTGTCGTTGATCACCAGCACCCGTACCTTGATCCCCTCGCGGCAGGCGGTCTCCAGGTCCTGCAGGGTCATCATGAAATCGCCGTCCCCCAGGACGGCCACCACCTCTTTGTCTGGGTAGACCAGCTTGGCCGAGAGCGCCGCGGGAAACCCGAAGCCCATGGCCCCGAAGTTCACGGCCGAGAGGTAGGTGAGGGGCTCGAGGCAGGGCAGGAAGGCCATGGGGTAGAGGACGTGCGTTCCTCCCCCCACAGTGATGATGTGCTCATCCGGGAGGAGCAGCGAAAGCTCGTGCACCACGCGCCCCGCGGAAAGCGGCACCTTGTCGGAAGCGATGGCCGCTTCGACCTGGCTCTTCCACTCCCGCCGCTTGGGCTCGATGAGCCCCCACCACGCTTCGCGCAGGGGCGGGCGGTAATCCCTGGCCGCCCCAACGGCCTCCACCAGGAAATCCTTGATGTCCGCCTCCACCATGTACTGGGCCTGGAAGCGGCTGGTGACCATGGCCTCCAGGTCGATGTTCACCAGTACCACCTCGCCTTTCACCGGCAGGGTGTACTCGTAGGTGGTCATATCCGAAAGGGTGCAACCCAATCCTATCACCAGGTCCGCCTCGCTGAGGGCGGTATCCGCCACGGTGTTGCCGCCGCCGAATCCCGCCCGGCCAAGGCAGAGGGGATGGTCCTCGGGGATAGTACCGCGTCCGTTCCCCGTGGTGATGACCGGGGCCTGTACGGCTTCCGCGAAGCGCACGAGAAGATCGGAGCTACGTGCATAAGCCACTCCGCCCCCCGCCAGAAGCAGCGGCCTGCTTGCCTCCTTGACCATGCCCAGGACCCGCCAGACATCCTCCACGTGCAGGGGCGGCCGGTAATCCGCGGAAAGCCTGAAGGTGGGGGCTTCTACCTCAAGTTCCTCTCCCCAGACGTCCTCTGGGACCTCGATGAGCACGGGCCCGCGTGCGCCCGAAACGGCCAGCGTATACGCCTTTGAAAAGACGGCGGCGGTATATCCGGCATCCTCCACGCGGAACACGCCCTTGCAGAGGGGAGCGAATATGTTGCGGTGATCGGCCTCCAGCATGCCACCGGAGCCCTTCAGCTTTCTCTTCACCGCACCGCTGAGAACGATCATGGGGCTGCAGTCCTTGTAGGCGTTTCCCACCGAGATCAGGGTGTTCAAGGTCCCCGGTCCGGAATGGGTCAAGGCCACACCGGGGATCCCGGTCAGGCGCCCCTCGGCATCGGCCATGCTGGCCGCCACCTGCTCGTGCCTGCAGGATATGTACCTGATCTCGTCCTGGTGATCGTAGAGGGCATCGATAAAGGAGATATTCGAGGTCCCGATGACCCCGTATATCCTCCGGGCCCCCATGGCCTTGAACCCCTCTATAAGGACCTGAGCGCAATTCATCTATGGGGCTCCTTTCATCGTTCCGCTCATCGCGCCGCCGGCATGTGCCTCACTCCACCCCGTTGACCACGTAGAGGGGCTTTTCGCCTGAGAGCACCCGCGTCACGTTCTCCACCGTTGCGGTGAGCATCCTAACCCTGCTCTCGTTGGTACCCCCGGAAACGTGCGGAGACAGAAAGACCTTGTCCGAGGCGAGAAGGGGACTGTCCGGGCTCACGGGTTCCTGCGTGAATACATCGATGCCGGCGCCGGCCAGGCGTCCCTCCTCCAGCGCTTCCGCCAGGGCTGCCTCGTCGATCACCTCGCCCCGGGCCAGGTTGAGAAGGAAGGCGTCGGGCTTCATCAGCGCCAGCCTTTCACGGTCGATGAGATTGGCGGTCTCGGGGGTGAGGGGCACGTGCAGGGTGACGATATCCGAGACGCGCAGAAGATCGTCCAGATCCATGCGCTCCGCCCCCAGCTCCTCCTCTATCTCCGCGGGCAGCGGGATCACGTCGTAGTAGACGATGTGGCAGCCGAAGGGCTTCGCCCTGGCGGCCACCTCCTTTCCTATGTTTCCCATGCCCACGATGCCCAGTGTCTTGCCGTAGACCTCGTGCAGGCCCATGGTGAATATGTCCTGCTGTGCCCACTCCCCCTGCGCCGTGCGGTTATGGAAGTAGAGCGCCTTCTTAAGCAGGCAGAGGACAAACATGATGGTCTGTTCGGCCACACCTATGGCGTTGGCCGCTCCCACGTTGGCCACCGGTATACCGGCGGCGCTGGTGGCCTCGAGGTCGATGTGCTGGTAGCCGATGCTGGGCTGCTGGATGAGCAGGCATCCCCTCGCCGCCTCGGCTGCCTCAGCGTCGATGGGCAGGCGGAAGGTGAAGTCACCGATGATCACGTCCGCCCCCCTTACCGCTTCGACCAGCCCGAGTCCGGGCTCTCCACTGTAGACCTCGATGCTCACGTCCTCGCGGTCGGTGGAGCCCGCCAGCATCCCTTTGGCCACTTCCTCCGGCAGTGGTGCGAGGACAACAATTCTGGGCATATCGACCTCCTGGAGATGCTTGCATACGGATTCGGCCGGCTAATAATATATATTATCCGTTTTCCCGCACCCCGCAAACTACCCTTGTATGCATCTCCGCGACGCTTTGCGGCCAGCCTTTTTGGCGCAGATGTATATGATATAATTTCCCCGCATCGCAGGTGCATTACTGTCCCGCAGGGGCCCGGCGGCCACGCCGGGCGATACAGGGAGGGAGAAATGAGCTACGATATATTCCAGCCGGTACACGAGGACTTCCGCAAGAACCTGAGGCAGTTCGTCGAGAACGAGCTGTTCCCCCATGTCGAAGAATGGGAAGAGGCGGAGGAGTTTCCCCGCGAGGTTTATAAGACCCTGGGCGAGCTGGGCTTCCTGGGCATGTCCTATCCCGAGGAATACGGCGGTGACGACGACCGCCTGGCCGAGGCGGTCTTTCACGAGGAGGTAACCCGCTGCGGCTCCGCCGGCGTAGCCTCGGGGATCGGCGCTCATATCGGTATCGCCATGCCGCAGATCAACCGCTTCGGCACCCCGGAACAGAAAGAGAAGTACCTGGTGCCGGGGATCAGGGGTGAGACCATCGGCGCCCTTGGTGTCACCGAGCCGGAGGCGGGTTCGGACGTTGCCGGCATCAAGAGCTACGCGGTCAGGGACGGCTCCGACTGGATCATCAACGGCTCCAAGACCTTCATCACCAACGGGGTGCGATGTGACTGGGTAGTCGCGCTGATAAAAACCGACCGGGAAAAAGGTTACTCGGGCATCTCGCAGTTCATCATCGACCGCGGTACACCCGGCTTCGAGACCTCGAGGAAGCTGAAGAAGCTTGGGTGGAAGGCCTCAGATACCGGCGAGCTTGCCTTCTCGGACGTGCGCGTACCGGCCGATGCCCTACTGGGCAGTGAGGGCAGTGGCTTCTTCCAGACCATGGCCAACTTCGTATGGGAGAGGCTGATCATGTCGCTGGGAGCCGTCGAGGGCGCGAAGCTCCTCTTCGAGTTGGCGCTGCAGTATGCCAAGGAACGCCATGCCTTCGGCAAGCCCATCGGAAAATTCCAGGCCATCTCGCACATGCTCGCGGACATGATCACCGAGATCGAGCTCGGCCGTTCCTTCACCTACGACGTACTCAAGATGTACATCGAGGGCAAGGAGCCGATGAAGGAAGTGGCCATGGCCAAGCTCTATACCCAGTCCATGGCCTGCCGCGTGGCCGACCGAGCCCTGCAGATATACGGAGGTTACGGCTACATGGAGGAATATCCCATAGCTCGTGCCTGGCGGGATATGCGACTGGGTCCCATCGGCGGCGGGACGGACGAGATCATGAAGGAGATTATCGCCCGCTCCTACGGGCTTTAGTGCTTCTCCGGCCCGGAGCCTTGGGGTAATGGGGTTCGCTCCTGCCCGCAGGTTGCATATCCATAGCTGGGCCATACTCTCGTACATGCTGCTCCCAATGTCGCTTCAGACCGACCCCCGGATCTCTGCGAGGTTGCTCAGACGGATGAGGTGCGCCAGAGGGTGTGGCAGCGCAGATCACGGGTGCCAGGCCCCCATGGATATAAGACGGGTATCAAGGCCTCCACATGGAAATATGGAGGCACTGACACGCCGATAATCAAGGTGGAGGCGCTGGGACACCGCATCGTCATTCTTAGAATGCCGCTGTCGCTTTCGCGATTCAAACCGGTGTATCGATTTGCTCAGACGGATGGGGTTCGCTGGAGAGCGTGGCTGCGCAGATCAGGCAAGTCTGTGTCCGTTTGGTTTTCGCTTTTAAACGTCCAGCACCGTCAGTTCCAGGGGGGTGGTGTTGAGCATCTCGCCGCCGGAGGGTGTGACCCTCACCGCACACTCCAGGCGCATGCCCCCCACGCCCTGCACGTTGATGACCAGAGCGGCTATCTCGACCACGTTTTCCTCCAGCACCACGTCCCGGAACTCGTCGCTGTTGAGGATGGCCGGGTACCACTCGTGACCGATGACACCGATACCGTGCCCGAAGGCGGGCAGGGTGTAATCGGCGTATCCCTCGGACGATACGACATCGTAGACAGTCTGCCAGACCTTGCCCACGGTAACGCCCGCCTTGAGCGCGCCGATCAGCGTCTCAGCCGCCTTGAGGTACACGTCCGCCAGCTTCCTCTGTTCGCTCGAGGGCTTGCCCAGGATGTAGTTATGGGAGAGGTCGGCATAGTAGCGCCGGTAGGTGGGGTGCATATCCACCAGCAGGTTCTCGTTGGGCTGGAGCACCTTGTCCGTGGGCGGCGTGCAGCCGCCCAAGGGGTACCAGGTGCGGTAGCCGGATGCTATCTCCGAGGAACCCGTCACCGGCCAGTGGAACTCGCTGCCCAGCTCGCGCATGACCATCTCTCCGATACCGGCGATCTCCTGCTCGGTCATGCCCACGCAGAGCGATTCTTTCACCCTGGCCTGGGCGGCGTCTGCGATGGCGGAAGCCTGCCTGAGCAGCTTTATCTCCTCCGGGTCCTTGACATAGGTAACCCTGTCCATGAGGTCGAGCGCGTTGACGAACTCCGCTTCTGGGAGGTTATCCTTGAGGAACTCGTACTCCGTCGCGAACAGGTACCCGGCGATCATGCGCGGGGAGTGTCCCAGCTCCAGGCCGATGGTAGCCTTCTCCCAGCCCTTCTCCTTTATCTGCCGTACCGTGACGTCCCACAACTCCAGGCCGGGGATGGGGCCGCACCCCACCACGTTGTCCAGCCAGGAATCGTCCTGCACGCGCTGGGCGTCCATGAGCAGGGTGTTGAGCCCGACATAGCCGTCCCGGGACACCAGGGCCACGCTCCTCCAGGGGATGAAAGCGCCGCCGATATAGGTGATGCTCTTCCCCCTGGTGGCGAGGAGGAGGTCTATCCCACGCTCCGCCATCTCGCCGGTGATCTTCTCTATCCTCTTGCCGTAATCGATATTGACATCCACCGCCTACCTCCTTTTCAATGCGCCGCAGGGATATGCTCCATGGCGCTTGAGTCCTGCCCCTGCAGCGCTTCAACCTCTACCTGGATTATATGCGTATCGAGATATGGTGCCCGGACATTTACAGGCTGAACGTTCTAATTGCCCATGACCGTTCTCAGGGCAGCGGCGAACTCCCCGGCACGCTGGGAGCCGAAAAGTATCCTCTTGCCATCCACCAGTTCCAGTTGAACCCCCTGGTCTCCGTAGACGTTATAGGCTCTCCCGGCCCCCTTGCGCCAACCGCCGCGTATCCCCCAACCGCCGTATTCCGCTATGGGACGGTAGGTCCTGGATTCCGCCTTCTCGATCTCCTCGCAAGCGATGCGGTGTGTCCTGCGGTGAAAGGGATGATAACGGTAATAGAGACCGTCGCGCTTGACCTCGACGATCAGTTTCGAGGATACGAACAGCGCGGGCAAGCCCGTTCCCACCAGGATCGCGATAATGCCCGCGAACCACACCTGCCCACCTTCCCCGTCCGGCGACAGCGATGTGTAAAGCTCCCAGATGAAGGTGAACCACGCGAACCCGGCTACGAGAAGTATCAGCGCCCACAGCCATGGCTGTTTAAAGCGCTGCACCTCGCGGAAGACTATACCCTTATCGTGCTCGATTGCGGGCTCCATATCCGCGCTCCCGGTTCTCACGTGTCTTCCCGTCCAATTGACTATAATAACGGACACTCAGGACTCGGCATCCTCCTGCACGGGTTTCCTGCGGTTGCGGAGCAGCAACATAGTGCAGCAGAAAAGGAACAGGGCTGCGCTCACAAGTTGGAAGAACAACGCGGCATTGGGATCGGCGTGAACGCGGAAAAACTCCATCACGAAGCGGATGAAGCCGTAGGATGCCAGGGAAAGCAGGAAAAGGTCCCAGTCCCTGCGCAACCGCTTTCTCACCCACAGCAGGAAAACGAAGGCCGCCAGGTCCAGTATCATCTCGTACAACTGCGTGGGATGCACCGCTGTGGACGATCCCGGGAAGGTCACCGCCCATGGCATTCCCGAGGGCTTGCCACCGCAGCAGCCGTTAAGGAAACACCCCACGCGGGCAATGGCGAGGGAGAGCGGCATGGCCAGGCCTACCGCGTCCGATACGGCGCCGAGGGGGAGCTTGATTGACCTGATGAGCAGGAGGCAGGATGGGACGGCTAGGGCCAGTCCACCGTAGAAGACCAGCCCGCGCATGTTGAGGTCGAAGACCTGCCCCCAGTTGCCGGAGAACGTGTCCAGGTTGCCCAGGACGTAGAAGATCCGTGCTCCGATGACCCCGGTGATCGCGGCCACGGAGGCGATGAGATAGATATAGGACCCGTCGAGGCCCCGCCTGTTAAGCTCGGCACGAGCGACGAAGACGCCGGCCATGAAGGCGAGAAAGAGCATCACCCCGTAGGAATATACGGGGAAGCTGCCTATATGGAAGAGCACCGGGCGCATAAGCGAGCCTTTCTCATCCTCTGTTTCGCCATACAAGTTTAGCAGAATAATCCACCGTCTATGGCGGCTAAAAGGCCCGCGGCCTCCGGACACCGGACATTTATCATTGCGAATCACAGGGGTCCACCTGCGGGGGCAGCGTGATGGTGCACCGCCAGGCAGTCAGGCCTCGATCCCCTGCAGCTGTCTTGAGGCTCAATACGCGGCCACTATATTCCGAATTATTTAAAGGAGACACAAGCGTTGCTGGCGAAGAGCTGTTGGCAGACAAGGCGGGAAGCCGCCGCTTGGGATGGAAGTGGAGTGCCGCATGGCCGTCGATGCGGGGACGAAACGCAGTTTCTTCACCCAACAACTGGAAAAAAAACTCGAGCAGGAGGGGATATCGACTCCCTCCTTCGTCCTCGACCTTCTCGACAAGCCGTTCTCTACCTTCAACGACGAGGACAAGCAGCTGTACGAGAAACAGGTCAAGGAGAAGGAACTCCTGGTCCTCTTCGCCAAGCTGCTCAAGAGCATCTACGACGCATCGGGTGACGGCACCAAGCACAGCTGGAAGGGCATGTGCCACCTGCTCAAGGACTCCCCGATAAAGGTTTGTGTCTCCTTCGTGCTCAACCAGGAAGAAGAGGAGGAATCCGCGGGAGCGGGGGAACCGCACAGGGCTGCTGCCAGCGAGATCCGCGGGGCGGGAGCCAGGGTGGCGCGCGGGGCAGAAGCCAGGGAGGAGCGACCCGCGGCGCCGCAGAGGATGCCCGCGGAGGAGGAGACGGACCAGGAAGGCACTGACGCGTCCCGCAAGAGCTTCTTCACCAAGAAGCTGGAGAGAAAACTTAAAGAGAGGGAGATCAAGGTACCTGCCACCATCATCGCCCTGCTGGATAAGCCCTTCGACGATTTCACCCCTGAGGAGCAACGCATGTACGAGCTCGAGTTCAAGGGACGCCAGCTCACCATCCTTTTCTCCGATATACTCGACGAACTCTACGACGAGACCGGAAGGGTCTCGAGCGGCTGGAATGCCATGTGCCGTTACCTCAAGGACACCCCGATGAAACTCATAGCCACCTACGTAGTGCAGGAGGAAGAACGCCGCGAGGAAGTAGCTAAGGTAGTGGAGAGCGCCCCGGCCGGTCCGGAGCCCGTGCGCGAGAAATACAACGTCAAGCGCTATCAGCCAGACAAGGAAGAGACCAGGGAACGCCAGTCACGCCGACACAGGAAATAGCGGAACTCATCCTTCCACCGCTGCCGGTGCGATCATCTCGTACTGGAAATAAGCCGCGAATATAAGCAGGGCGTATGCCGCGTGCAGGAAGAAATCCGCGGGTTCGGTGGTGCTCATGATACCGACCAGGCGGATGTGTGCGGTCAGGATGGTCTGAACGATAATACAGGCCAGGGCGAGGGATATGAACAGGTAAGGCCTGCCCGCCTCACCCCTGCCAATGGTGATGGCCATGAAGGAGATAATGCACAGGGCCGCTATCTGTACCACGAGCGCGAAGATATCCGATATCTTGACCCCCAGGTCGCCCCCGCCCGTTGCCATGGGAACGATGAGCACGACGACCGTCACCCCGACGAAAACCAGCATTGAGGGCAGTACGCTAAGCACCGACTTGCGGCTGAATTCGAAGCCCTGTTTTTTGAAGCCGAAGTAAAGCACGCCTATGACCACCAGCACGGGGATGAAAACAAAGAGATAGAAAAGGAAGATGAGATCGGGGGAGAAGACGTTCCGTCCGGCATAGGCATTGATCGTCTCCAGGGTGACAGGGATGATATTGATGGTTATGGCGATGCTGATCCACAGCCATAGCCGATGAGGCAGCGTCCCCTTGCCCAGGCGCGGGACCAGGTATACAAGGATGGCGAGAAGGATGAGTATGAGCACGAGACGAGTCGTGTAGATAGGGCCACCAAGAAGCTCGTCCGTCCACAAGCTTACGACGTACATCACCAACGCCGCCGCCAGGACCGTTACTGCCAGGCCCAACAGAGCACGTATGGCCTTCAAAAGATCTCCTCTCTTACGGTTACGACATCGCTGCGACCTTAACATATATGAGATGCCGAACACATGATGTATATCGGGGTTGGCAGTAGAGCCTTTACCTGATCAAGCAAGGCCTGAGGTGGCGGCAGAATGCCATGACGTGAGTCATCCCGGCCTCGCGTGTCCGCTCGAGGCTCGCGCTGGCCTCGCCGGCATATCCTCTCTATAATCATGTGGCGGAGGGAAACAAAGGGAGGAGATAGTATGAACCTGCTGATCCTTTACGAATCATGTACCGGTAACACCGAGCTGGGAGCGGAGCTTATCCGACGCACGCTGGACAAGGAAGGGCATCGCTGCACGATGCTGCGCTACCGCGAAATCGACCCCGGCGGGCTGGAGGGATACGACCTCTACTGCTTCGCCACCCCCGTCCAGAGTTTCGCACCTCTGGCTGCGACGTATCGTTTCATCAAGAACATGCCCAAGCTGAAGGGCCTCCCGGCCTTTATTCTCACCACGGGAGCCGGCTGGCCGGGGGTCGCCCATCGTATGATGGCGGGCGCGCTGCGCAGAAAAGGCATGGCTGTGATAGGGGCGCGCATGCTGGCATGCCCCGACAACTGGCCTATCGGACGCACGTTCGACCGCCGTTTCTACAACCGTTTTACCTTTCCCCGCAGGAGATCCATGCGCAAGACCCAGGATTTCGCCAGGGAGATGATGAACAAGGCTTATCGCTTCCGCGACGGCATCAAGGTCAAGCAGACTCCCCATATCCTATGGCCCACCCCGACGCTGCCCATGGGATTCTTCGCCGTCAGGGGCATGCTGGCACGGGGATTCGGCAAGCGAACGGTTGACGCAGATGCATGCACGCGCTGTGGCATCTGTGTCGAGACCTGCCCCGTGGGGGCGGTGCGCCTCATCGACCTCCCGGAATTCGACTCGTCCTGCATCGGGTGCTGGGCCTGCTTCAACAACTGCCCGGAGAAGGCCATCCTCACGAATATCTGTAAGCCGGAGACCTACTACGGCGGCATCGAGGACCCGGAGAAACTCCTGAAGAAAGTAGGTCTGTAGAGACGCTGAGCGATGGAAAAAGGGCGGGAGCGGTGGACCTTCTCTGATATAAGCCGTCCCTATCTCCACGACACCGTATGCGCAAAGGGTCTCAATCCGCCGCCGCGAGGATCATCTCCCTGAGCGCCTCCACTTCGTTCACCGGGCCGTACCAGGTGTAATCCTCCCATGGCGCGTTTCCGAACACTACCGCGAACACCTCTGCGAAGTCCTCTTCCACGGAGAGGTAATAATACTCCCAGTTATCCCAGGGTATATCGGAGCTTATATCGCGTAGTTCCATGTATGCGGCCTTCTCCTCCGCGTCCAGCTCGTGATCGGAGTAGGCGTGGCCCCATTCGTGGAATATCGTGCCATCAAGCTCCCCGGGGGTGATGAATGCGGCATCGAAATATATAGTGTCCTCGTTCGGATCGTATTCGGCCATTGAATCGCCCAGAGCACCGCCTCCGCTCAGTGGTTGATACTGGACGTCCTCGATACTCTCCAGGATCTCCGGGGGCAGACTTGCCTGCAGTTCCTCGAGACGCGACATGATATCTTCGTATGCGACTCCCTGCGGAGCGACGTCCTCCGGGAAGGGCAAGGTCACATCCCACCACGAATAGGCGCCTGTAGGCTCGCTGAAATCGTCCGCGGTCGCGCTGCTGTAGATAAACAGGGACTCGATGATTCCCACATCGTTGTAGATACCGGGCAGGATATAGATGGTCCTGGTCTCATGCGGCGCCAGATCGAAACACATAGTGGACGGCCCGCTGAAAAAGAACCTCCAGGTGTATTCGGTGGGATTGATCATGTTCACTTTAACGTTTCCGCCGGCGGTCGGCGATTTCCCGGGCGGCGGGCTTTCGGTGTAGAAGGCAACGGTCATGTCGACATATTTCTCCAGCGCCGTGTTGGCCAGGGATCCCGCGGGCCATTCGCGGTAGCACTTTTCAAAGCGTTCGGCGGCGGCACAGTAGTCGCCCTGGCCCAGAAATGCCTCGCCCCACGAGAAAAGCGCCTGGGCGCGCAGGTCCATGACGGGTCCTGTATCGAAGCCCTCGAGCGCGCAGACCAGGGCAGCCTCGCAGCACTCGAAGCAATCGGCATGTGCGCCCGCCCCCTGCAGCGCGGCAGCCCAAGCGGCGTATGCATTGGCGCACTTGAGCAGGGCTTCGTCTTCGAGCTCGCTCTCGTTTTCGGCGATGTCGTAGTAGAAGACCGCCTCCTCGTATTGCGCCCGCTCGACGAGTTCGTCCGCGTATCCCAGAGCGGCCCAGGGCTTGATGTCCAGGGCCTCTTCCGTCTGCTCTTTATCGGGGTACCTCTCCTCCATCTCCTCCATGTGCTGCAATGCTAGCGCGTACTCCCCGCGCTCTACTTCTCCCTTTACCTTATGCAGCATGCGTGACGGAGCCGTCGCGGCAAACAACCACCAGCCGCCGCCAGCCAGCAGCGCCACGACAACCACCACGGCGATAGCCCACTTGTAGGATAAGCGGGGGAGGGAAAGCCTGTTCAGAAAAGCCTGCCTGCGTTCCTTGGGTTCCGCATAGACGGTTCTCACCGCAAGGGCCGCCGGAAGGCGGGGAGTGCTCTCCATGCCCAGTATCTGCGCCGCAAACTCCTCGACCAGGGGTCGATAATACGGGTTCACCTGCTGCGACCATTCCCGCACCGGGCTGCCCTGTCTCTTGAACCTGTCCAGCAAGGCGGCCCTGATCTTGTCCTGGTATGGGCCGATGAGGCGGTTGTAGGCGTCGATATCAGAGGCGTTGAGTCCCTTCAGGGGTTTGCCGAGCACCGCGAGCACCTCGGGGGGAAGCTGCCTGCCGCTCTCCAGGAAATAATCGTTGAGCTGCTGCGCGAAGAAATTCATAGGCCGCCCCTAGCCGTCCCGCGTCGTTCCGATCCCACCACACCCGGGGATCGGCGAAAAAAAGATCGACGAGGCCATAGGTAATGATCTAGGCGCAGTCCTTTAACGGCTTTCATCGCGATGCCCTCCCCTGAAAACCAGCCCTGTTAATGTCGTTCACGTATCAATCATTGATTTCGGTTTTTATTGATAACAGCTGAAGTCGTGGAAGTCCAGTCTGGACACAGCCCTCGGCCTCCTGTGCGAAAGTTGCCTGCCTTGCCCTCAGCCATGCATCTGCCTTTTTGCAAGCGATGTAGGGCCATGGCTCCCCTTCATTTTGCAGGCAGCACAGGCGGTGTGAATCCTGCGGGCAGAGGCAGCATGCGATGTAATAGAAGGCCTGGGGCTTTATATCTACGTAGGCCTGCAGACCCTTCGTCACACGTGGCGTTCAGCTCTCACCTTTATCCGGGTACGGCTTGCCCTCTCCCAGCACGGCGTGGACCCCCGGCATGAGCTCGCTTATGGCGATATTCTGCGGGCACTTCTCCTCGCACTCGCCGCATGACGTACAGGCGCTGGCGCGATCCTCCTCGGTAAAGAAGCGAAAATACCGGAAGCGCGGGACCAGCAGGTCTCCGTACATCAGGCCGTCGTTATAGAGGCTGAAGTTCGCCGGTATGTCCACTCCATGCGGGCACGGCATGCAATAACCGCATTTCGTGCAGGGGATCGCCGCTTTTTCCTCGTACTTCTCGCGCACCCGGGCGATGAGGCGGCGTTCATCCTCTCCCATCGAGTACCTACTCGCAGTGCTGGCCGTGAGGAGGTTCTCCTCGAGCTGCTGCATGGTGCTCATGCCACTCAGCACCACCGCCACCTCGGGCTGGCCCCATATCCACTGCAGCGCCCACTCGGCCGGAGAGTGCTGCTCCTCGTGGGCATCGAAGATATCCTGCACGTCCCGGGGAGGACGCGCCAGGTTGCCCCCCAGCAGCGGCTCCATCACCACCACCGCGATACCCCTGGCCGAAGCGTACTCGAGTCCCCTCGTACCGGCCTGATTTTCCGTATCCATGTAGTTGTACTGGATCTGGCACATCGACCAGCCGTCGTAGCCGTCGATTATCTCCCGGAAAGACTCATATACGTCGTGAAAGGAAAAACCGCTATGGCCTATCCTGCCGTCGTCCTCCGCGGCCTCCATCCTCTGCAGCAGGCTGAGGTCCCGGATGGCGTCCCATCTCTTCTTGTTCAGGCCGTGAAAGAGATAGTAGTCGATGGGACCGGACTGCAGCCTCTCCAGCTGTTCGTCGAGGAGACGGTCGAAGTCGTCCGCCTTCTCGATGAGCCACACCGGGGACTTGGTGGCTATGCGTACCTTATCGCGGTACCCGTCCCGCAGGGCCCGCCCCAGCACCACCTCGCTCCTGCCCTCGTGATAGGTGTACGCGGTATCGATATAGTTGATCCCCCGGTCGATGCCGCGGCGGATCATCCTGATCGCCTCGTCCTCGACGATGTTCGCGCTGATGGGGATGGCGTCGCTCGTCGGCAACCGCATGCAGCCGAAGCCCAGTATCGAGGCCTCCCAATCCGAATTTCCGAACCTGCGATACTCCATCTCTCCCTCTACCTCCGTGACCTCAAGGTTTTCCGCTGGTTTAACTGTTCTCGCCGCCTATTATTCCTTTGGCCCGACCTGCCCAAGATATCACGTTCGCCGCTTGGCTTGAAATGACGGGAGCCTTGCTGTACGCGGTGGCGCATTGGGTTTATCTGTATTAGTCAGGAGCTTCCCGGACAGTGCCCCCGCCCCTTCAGGCCTCCGGCACGTCCTTAAGCTACCTTCTTCACCTCCTTATC
>JAFGDU010000187.1 GCA_016931915.1 Actinomycetota bacterium | reverse complement strand
TCTACGCTGGATCAAGTTGAATGTGGAGGGCTGACCCCTTACTGCAGGAAGGAGGAGGTCCAGGCGGGTATCTCCGGCAGCTGTCCTGCCTCGATCGCTTCCCGCCACTCTGCGTCTGTAAGGGCGCCGTCGGCGGGTTTGACGAACTCGTAGTAGGAGCAGCCGGCCCCCACGGTGAGGGTCGGTATCCCGGCCACCGGCGCTATGACGTAATAGATCACCGGCCTGCCCACTGCCGCCTGCAGTACTTCGTTGTAATTTGCATCGTAGTACACCTCATTAACCGCAGGCATGGAGGCATCCACCTGCGCTGTCACCTCACCCTCACTTGGAAAGGTCACCAGGTATTGTAGGGTCTGCCCTATATTCGCGATGGCTGCGTATTCCTCACCGCTCAAGGCCTCGCCCCCCAGTTCCTTCTCGGCCATTCCCTTGAGCGCGATGAGGAGATCGTAGAGCCCGTCGAGCCGCTCCCTCATCGATGCGGATGCCAGACCGAGCTCGCCTAGCCCCCGGCGGAGAACGTCCGTCGCAGCTGCCAGGCGCGCGAAGGACTCCGGGCACGGCTCTACGTATCCCTGCTCCCCGCTTGTCTCCGCTTGCGGTGCCTCTATGCCCTCCTGCGTGCCGCTGTAGTCTATCTCTCTGTGACGCACGTCCGTCCACGAGCCCAGGAAGTCATAGAGGGCGCGGTCCTGCCACGCGGCAGCCTGCATGAAGGAGGGATATCCCTCGCCGCAGGGCTTCAGCGCCAGGCGCAGGACATCGAGGCAGCTCCAGTAGACATTCGAGTGGGCCTGTACGGGATCGACGTTCTTGAGCAAAGAGCGTAAGGTCTCCATGTTCTCCATGTATCCCTCGTAGCCCGTCTCGCCGTAGTACTGCTCCAGGATCTGCAGCGCGCGCGCGGATCCCATGGACGCCGGCAGGTCAAGTGCGCGGGGTATGTACCT
The DNA here is from genome assembly GCA_016931915.1 of Actinomycetota bacterium. Classification (GTDB taxonomy): domain Bacteria; phylum Actinomycetota; class Geothermincolia; order Geothermincolales; family RBG-13-55-18; genus SURF-21. Next base: position 21,597 of record JAFGDU010000187.1, on the reverse strand, counting down.
CTCCGGGACCCGTGGGTCTGCCAGTTCCTCGAACACGTAATCGTCAGGGTACGCGGTGAGCCCGAAGAGCCTGAAGGCGGGGGTATCGCCACCGGCGCCCTCACCTTCTCCCGCCATGGACACGATCAGGGGCGCTTGCTCCTCCAGCGCCCGGGTAATGAATTCGTCCAGGAGCACATCGTCCTCCAACCGGCTCAAGGGGAAGCTGTCACCGTAGAGCTCGTGCGCGAGGCCGGTGTAGTCGTAGGCATTTAGATCATCGGCGTAGGAGGCCAGGAAACTGCAAGGCTGGAATATGCGGTCCCACACCGCGTACGCCGATTCCCCATCGACCTCCGTCATGTGCAGGGCGCTAACCAGCAACAGGGCCCTGCGGGTCATGTCCCTCCCGGCCGTTATATCCGCTGGGCTCGTCCCCGGTTCGGGATAGAAGCCCATCCCGCCCAGCCAGGCCATGGCCTGATAATATCCCTGCAGGTCCCCGCCGCCATCGCCATAGCCGCTGGATGCATACCTGCCGTAGTCTTCGCTGTATGAGAAGATGGGAGACGTTGCCTTGCCGGCATGGGCTGCGATCAATGCCCGCTCGTCCTCGACCATCCCCGCGATATCCGACGGTATCGAGACCTCCACCTCGAGCAATCCAGCAGCCACGGCAAGATAGGCGAGGTCCATCAATGCAGCCTCTCTCACCGTCCCTTCGGCGCCGCCGAACATGTTCTCGATGGTATCGTAGAGTGAAGCGACCAGTCCCCTCAAATCGCCGTAGAGGAATCCCATCTCGACATCGCGCAGCGCATTTACGCATACGGTATGAAAGGCGTCTATTATGGCGTCCACGGTTACGAACTTCGGCCCCGCCATTTCCATGTAGGCCTGGAAGACGCTCTCGGTGGTCCCCGCGACGGCCACGAATCCCTGCAAGCCGAGGGTACGCTTGATCGCAGCCGGCAGACCGGCAGCCCCGGCCACGCCAGCGAGATCCGGGCTGACCGTGTAGGCGGGAATCCCGGGGGCATCGTTAGCCAGCACGGGGTAGTAGAGAGCAAAGGAATCTTGCAGTAGCGGGCCGGCCAGGGTGACTTCGCTTATCACGCCCTCTCCTCCGCCGCCGCAACCCACCGGCAGCAGCGCGCAAGGAGCAAGCATGAAGACGAGCATAATAGCGACGCATCTTTTTCCGTGCAATCGAACAACCCTTCTGCCTGCCGCGGCACTGACGCTTGCCTTCCGGTATCTGCTTTATACCATGCGCCGACTTGACCTGCCAGTTTGGACTCGAGCTGCTGCGGCGAGGTTCCTGTATAGTGCCGAGAGGGATCACGGCGCCGAGAGGAAGCTAGGATGGGGCCGTGGAGATATAATCATGCCATGGACAGGATAGCGATTAGCGCTTGCGTGAGAAGCGCGGCAACGGTTATCGCGATGCTGCTTGCGGCGGCCCTTGTCGCGCTGGCGTTCACCCTTTCGATATCGGGATGCGGCGAGGCGGAGTCCCCGCCCCCGCCGGTTGAAGTGGAGGAGCCTGATGTAGAGTACATCGAGGGACTCTCCGCAGACCAGAGCAGGACCGTGGCCGAACTGGGGTATCCGGACCATTTCTTCATCTCCATCGACCCCGCGAGTTCCGACCGCGTGGAGAGGTGGTTGTACTTTTCCGAGGAAAAGGCCATAGATTTCGACAACGGGCGCCTATTCGGCGAGGAACCCATTGCGGACGAATCGGCCGAGTATCCACCCACTGACCTGCGCCCACAGGACTTCGACACGCTTCTCTCACCAGGGGAGGCCTCCCAGCTCCTGGGCGAGCCACTTTATACCCAGGAGGTAGTGGACAGCCTCATGCCGGAGAACACCATCGTCGTCTACGGCAAGGCTATCCTCCTCTACCGCGAAGGTCAGCTCATCGGGGTGGATACCCAGGTCAGCCCGCCTCAACTCAACCCCCCTTGAGGCGGGGAAGCGTGCCAGGCACTGGGGTCGGGCCTCGCCTTATGCCTGGGGTCGTCTTCATGACAATCGAGCAAACCCTGCTTGAATAACGCCGGCTGCGTATCGGCATGAATAGCCTGGCCCTGGAGTCTCGCCTTATGCCTGGGGTCGTCTTCATGACAATCGAGCAAACCCTGCTTGAATAACGCCGGCTGCGTATCGGCATGAATAGCCTGACTCAGGCATAAATCCAGACCCCAGTGCCTGACCTTTTCACAGAAGAGCATAAAACGTTTAATATATGGAGGAACGCGGTAGAGGAAGACGAAAAGAGGTCGCGCCCATGGCCATGAAGAGTTGCAAGGAATGCGGGTTCCCCTACTGGCTGAGCAAACTTATCCGCTGGAACGAGAACGGTACCATCACCATGGCGGTAAACCCGGACTACAGGGTGGTGATCATCGAATCCGATTTCCTTACTCACCTCTTCGCGCGCGTAGAGGAGCGCCTGGGATTGCCCATCTCGCATCTAGTTTTCGAGGCCCAACGCAATGCCTCGGTTCATACCATAAACTCCCAGCTGGACAAGTTCCCATACTCTTTCGGCCGCTGGGGACCGAACAGACGCATAGTCGTACATGCCTTCTGCCGACTCTCCATCTGGCTGGGGCAGGCTTATACGAAAGCCATCTCCTACAAGCCGGGCAAGGGCGGAGAGGCGATCGTGCGCAATCCCTACAACCGGGAGCTCATGGCCGCTATCATCCTGGGGGCTTTCGAGAGCCTGGAGAGAAGGCCTTTCGAGCATACCTGGATTAAAATGGACGGCGAGGACGTGATATCGATAAAGCCGGCGGCGCAGAGGCCGGAGATATCCGAGCGCCTGGAGCTCGAGTATCCGGAACTGAAGCCGGGGAATTTTTATTTGCCGCGCTGCCGGTCCTGCGGCACGCCCCGCGAGCTCGCCTACATGCGCTGGAACGAGGATGAGGGCACGATAATCGACAACCGACGCAATGCCAGGATGACCTTCCTCGACGGCTACGTGCCGACCAGCGTCTTCCGGGAGATGGAGAAAGAGCTCGGGGAGGAGATATATCCCCTCATCATCCAGGCCGAGAAAGACTATACACACCGTCGCATACGCGATCTCGGTATATCAGGATCGGAAATGGGAGTGCTCCCCCGCCGGGAGAGGGAGAGCATATACGAGAACGCGCTGGCGACGTTGCCCTTGCGCGGCCAGGGGAACCCCGTCGATTACCACTACAGTTACGACGGACTGGCTGTAACCGTGGAGAACCCGTACAACGAGCACCTCCTGGCCGGACAGATGGCGGCCCTCTTCGAGATAGCGGAGGGCAAGAATGCCGAGGTGGAGTGGTCTTCCCCGGAACCTTCCAGCATCGTCTTCAACGTACGTCCCATTGAGCACCAGAAGGTCTGAACCGCGCGCGGCACCTCATCCACTCCTGGTACATGCATGCGTGCCGGTTACGGCCAGTCTGAACCGCAGAACGGGCGGGCGTACGGGGGCGCTTCGCGGTAGAAATATACTATAGCCGTGACCCTCTGCCCGCTCTCCAGGGCTACCTCCATCTCTCCCTTCTCGAACCCAGCCTCGCTCTCGATGACGTCGATGATACGTAGCATCTCCTCGTACTGGTCCTCCTGGGGGATGAGCAGTACGCCGTTTATGACGGGCTCATCGAGGCCGCCTGGCTCGACCAACAGTGGGTACCCGAAGGGGGTGTCGTACAAGCGCCCGGTGATGGTAGCGGGCAAGGTATCTCGCACCGTATGACTTATATGCCGGAACATCTTCTCGCCCGGCTTGAGCGTTCCGTATACGAAAACAGGTATCATTTCCATGTCTCTACTCAACGATTTTTTTCAGTATACATCACCTGCCTGAAGTGCTCGTTCTCCTCGAGTCCAGCACCCAGGGCTCCCACCACCATGGTCATAGCGCTGATGAGCAGGGAGACGCGCACGTAGTCCCCGAATCCCACCTCGCTGCTCATGATCCAATCCTCGACGATATAGCGAGGGTAAACCCCGCTCGTCACGAGCAGGGTTATGACGAAGATGACTATCAACAGCGCCAGGAGTACGCTGAACACGGTAAGGAAACTGGTGAGGTTGAAGAAGGCCGCCTGCTCGGAAAGGGAGCGGGACACCCTGCGCACGTAGAGATGCTGGCGGAAGACGACGTATACGGTTGCGGCAAGCAACGCGGCGGCCGCGATAAGTATCAGCCTCCAGATATTTATACCCACCCCCAGGTACCAGAGCTCCGCGGAAAGCAGCGCCAGCACCAGCGCCGCCATGGCGGCGAAGACCAGCTTTCCCAGGCTGAACACCATACGCAGTGGCCGGTGGCTGACCACCGTGCGCAGTACGCGCATGGGGCGCGTGAGAGCAATCCTCGCATAGAGCGCCAGGCCCCTGATCTCCTTCACACCGCGACGCAGTATGCCGTCGGCCAGGCTCTGCAGGGCGCAATCGAGCTCCTTCACCTCATCAGGGCTGAGCGGTTCGCTCTCGTCGAGACCGCTCGTCCTGATGACCTCCTCCTTCAGGCGCGGCAATCCATTGAGGCGGGCCAGGTAGGCCAGTATCATATGGCAGCATCTGGTAACCATCCTCTCCTCATCCAGGTCCTCCCCGCTCGAGCCAAGGCCGGGAAGGTAGATCAACGCTGCGGAATGGCTGAAAGACAGGGCCGACGGGGAGGTGTTCGCCGGGGATGATTGCGTCGGGTCGCTGACCACGAAGGAGAACTGCCACTCGTGCTCCTCCATGACCACCTGCGCCGCGTCGAGGATAAGGAGGGGGTCTGTCCACTGCAGATCCCGCTCCTCCTTCTCAACCATCCATGTGAAGGAGGAAAAAGTTGTGGAGAGATAATCCTCGAGCCAGACGCGGCATGCGTCCAGAACGGTGGAGGAACGATCGTCGAGAGCGATCAGCCCGATCCCGATACGAGCCGGCGCAGATTCTCCTGCCTGCTTTGCGATTCCCCTCATGTACTCAGCCCTGATCCTGCGGTCTCAGACCACGACTCCCCTTTACGCAAGATTCCGCCTCGCGGCACGCGAGGGATCAATTGGCCGGCAGTAGCTTGCCGGGGTTCATGACGTCCTCGGGGTCCATGACCTCCTTCACGGCCTTCAACGCCTGCAGTGAAATATCGCCGACCTCCTCGCGCATCCAGGGAGCGTGCTCGTATCCCACGCCGTGGTGGTGGCTGATCGTCCCCCCATACTCCATGATGGCCTCGGAGGCGGCGCGCTTGACCCTGTCCCACTGCTCCTCCTCCTTGCCCTCGGCGGCCATGGGGGCGAAGAACGTATAGTAGAGGGAGGAGCCCTCGCGGTATGAGTGGGACACGTGGCAGCCCACCATGCTTCTTCCTGTCTCTTCCTCCAGCGCGCTGCGCAGCGCGCTGCGCACCTCGCCGTAGAGGTGGAGGAGGTTATCCCAGGTGGTGGCGGTCTCTATGGTGTCCACCAGTACCCCCCAGTTAATGAGCTGCTCGCGGAAGTAGGCGGTTTCGTGCCGGCTGCGGTACCATTGCTTTCCCGGGCTGGTGCCCAAGTGAAAGCCGCCCAGCTTGCGGCAGAGCCGGAGTATCCCCGACCTGAGGTATTCGACTTCCTCTCGCTCTCCCTCCAGGCCCAGGACCATGAAAGCACCGTCGTCGAAGGAGTATCCCCTGCTGGCCAGGAGCTTCAGCGCAGTGTCCTCGGCCCTCCTCTTCCATTTGTTGCCGGTGGTGGAGCGGAAGGCCTGGGCGAGGGCGGTCTCCGTGCGGTCCGACAGGCGCACGCATGTCGGTACCATGCCCTGCTGCAGCATCTCGCGTATCGCCGATACCCCGGCCGCGAAATTCCTGAAGATCAGTCCGCGATAGTCGAATACGTCCGGGTAAGGGCGGATCTTCATGGTGGCCTCGGTGATGATGCCCATGACTCCCTCCGAGCCCACGCAGAGCTGGAGGATGGACGGTCCGGCCGAGGTCGCGGGGACCCTGCGGGTGTCGATCACGCCTCGTGGGGTGACCATGCGCAGGGCCAGCACCATGTCCCCTATATCGCCATAGCCGGTTGACTGGCGCCCCGAGGCGCGGGTCGCCAGCCATCCCCCCAGGGCGGAATGGTCGAAGCTCTCGGGGAAATGGCCCAGGGTATAGCCTTGCTCGTTGAGCTGCTCCTCGATCTCGGGCCCCAATGCCCCCGCCTGGATGACCGCCGTCTGCGATGTGGCTTCCACACGCAGGACGCGGTTAAACCGTGCCATGTCCAGGCTTATGAAGCCTGCCTTGTCCTCCGCCATGGGCTCAACACCGCCGGTTACGCTGGATCCTCCCCCGAAGGGGATGACCGCCAGGTTTTTCTCCTCGGCCAGGCGTAGTATCTCGACGATCTCCTTCTCTTCCCGGGGCCACAACACCACATCGACCGGCCTCTCGATGCGCCGCATGCGCAAGCGCAGAGTGTCCCTGTAGCTCTTGCCCATGCAGTGGCTGACGCGCTGAAACTTATCGGTGGAGACGTTTTCAGGCCCGCTGATCCGCCGCAGTGTCCCCATGATATCGTCCCCGATACGGGGTGCAGGCAACTCGATCTCATCCAGAGTGGGATCGGTAAACCTGTCCCGATCGAACTCCATCCCCAGGTTCTCCCGCAGGAAAGGCATGATATTGGCGCGGTTCTCCGCGTCGAACCTCTGGTCGAGATCGCCCCATCCCCACCAGCGGCTCTTGCCCTCCACGTAATCGGACATATCCTCAACCTCCCGGAATGTCAGCGACCAATACGACAACATCATTCTACAGCAAAACGACGGGTTGACCGAGGGCGCACAAGGTCTAGCGTTGCGTCTTGCATCACAGGTGCGAAATGCTAAGGCCTGACCCTTAAGCCTGTCCTCGATACGGTCTTGCGCTGCAAGCCCGGTCTGGCCCTGAATGGTTTGAATCCCTCTCAATATTATCCCGGCAGGTCAGCGCCTGGACGTCTCCGAATGTCTGGCTTGATGCTCTTTATGTCTTTACGGATCCAACGCTGGACCAGCGTGGAGGCCTGACCCTCAACGTTGAAAATGGAGGGCTGGCTTGATGCTCTTTATGTCTTTACGGATCCAACGCTGGACCAGCGTGGAGGCCTGACCCTCAACGTTGAAAATGGAGGGCTGACCCCAGTGCCTTACTGTGTAAGTTCGATCTCGGGCGCCTGTTCGACCTCCGGCGGCAGCTCGACTGCGATGTCCTCGTCGTAGTCGGAGAAGTCGACGTCCATGGAGCTGGTCACCGTTCCCACCTGGGGCAGTCCGGACATCTTGTAAGTCATCTCCATGCGCTTGAAGAGGTTGCCCGGTTTCGTCACCCAGATGCGTATCTCCGCCTGGAAATCCGTTATGGCCCCCACCATCTCGTCCCAACCCTCCGGAACCTGCTGGCCGGTTTCCTCGATGTAATCGTAGTACAGGTCCATGGAAGCCTGGAAATAATCCTGGTCCAGCTGGATGGAAAGCGCAACGGTCTCGTCGTCCTCCTCGAAGATCTGCGAGGCCTTGGCCGTTCCCGCCATCATCTCCATCTGGGCCGCGTCCACCATACCCAGGCTCAAGCCCTGCATCTGGTTTGCAGCCACGCTGCTCTTTTGCCATCCCTGTCCGGGCACGTTCTGGTAATAAACCCCGCCGATGATATATGCCTCTACCTCGTATCCGCTCATGCTCACGAACATATGTTGGCGCATCTCGCCGTCCGAGTTCTGTATCTCGGCATCGACATCCATACTGATCGCGTCGTCCTGACCGCCAGCCGCGTCCCCCTCCATACCCAGGGAGATGGAGCCGCTCATACGATATCCATTGAGCTCCGACATGGCCTGCGTTGAGGCCAAGAGCAGGGACACAGCGTCCGATGACGAAGCGGACTCATCGGATCCACCCCCACATCCAGCAAAAGAGATGACCAGTACGGCTATCATGATCACGGCAGCAATTCGTCTCATGTTCCTCTCCTTTCTTCCTCCCCATCATAGAGTAAAAAACCAGGCCTAACCAGTACAATCAGCGTTTTTATCACGGAAACAGCAGGTTATCCACACCCCGTTTTACAACCTGAGCAAGGAGGTTGGGGGTGGTGTCGTATATAATCTAGGAAGACGGAACGGGGGTGGTGCATTGAGATTCGCGGTTTTCTCGGACATCCACTCCAATCTGGAGGGACTGCAGGCGGTGCTGGACGAGGCGGAACGTCTAGAGGTAGACGCCCTCCTCTGCTGCGGTGATATCGTCGGGTACAACGCCGACCCTAACGCCTGCGTGGAGCTGGTGAGGTCGAAGGGCGTCCGCTGCATCCAGGGGAACCACGAGCGTGGCCTGCGTGAACTGGACGAGGGCGTGGAACCCAACATGAACCCGGTGGCCATGGAAGCCCTGCTGTTCACCAGCGAGACCTTGAACGGCGACAACCGGGACTGGCTGCTTTCGCTGCCCGAGGAACTTGCGGTGGAGGATTCCTTCTACCTCTTTCACGGTTCTCCCGCCGACCCCGACGAATACATCTTCGACGCCTTCGAGGCCGCCTACGCCTTCAAGTCCCTTGCCTTCGAGCATGCACCGCCCGCCAACCTCTTCTGCTTTATCGGCCATACCCATATCTGCGCGGCCTACGTATTCGACCCCGAGAACCACCGCGTTGCCGATGCGGCCGTAGACAACGGCGATCGCTACGGCATGAAGCCGGGGGTGCACTTCATGTTCAACGTCGGGAGCTGCGGGCAGTACCGTGGGGGCATCCCCATCGCCTCCATGTGCATCGCAGACAACGAGAGTCTGACGATCGAATTCCGCTTCCTGCAATACGATTTTGAATCTACCCAGAAGAAGATACTCGCAGCCGGCCTGCCCCCCTTCCTGGCCCAGAGATTGAGCATGGGACAGTAGGACCGCTATAGTCTATAATCTTTAACATGAAGGACCGTGAGGATTTACAGAAATTGGCAGCAAAGGGCGATCTCCGCGGCCTCGTAGAGGCCCTGGGACATGGCCAGCCCTTCATGCGCCTCGCAGCCTCAGACCTGCTGGCAGCGCAGGGCGAGAGCGCCTTTCCTTACCTCGTGGACGCGCTTTCGCACGACAATCCGGACGTAAGGAAGGGTGCCGCCAGGGCCTTGGGAATCATGGGCGACAAGCGCGCGGTACGGCCGCTCCTGGATAGGCTGGAGAAGGAGAGCCCCGGCGTGAGCCAGTTCATCGTGGACGCCCTGGCCGATATCGGCGACCCACAGGTAGCCGGCGACCTCTGCAAGGCCACCCGCAGCCACAGCCTGTCCCTGCGCTACAGCGCGGTGAGGGCACTGGGCAAACTGGGCGACCGCAAGGCCGTCCCCTATCTGATCGAGGCCTTGAGCGACTCCGCGAGCATCGTGCGCCTGCGCGCGGTAGAATCCCTCTCCCGTATGGACGAACCCAGCCTGTGGGTCCCTATCAGCGAGATGCTGGGGGATTCCTCCGCCGGGGTAAGGGCGGTCGCCGCCCGGGCCCTGGGTGAGATGCACAGCCTGAGGGCCATCGACTGCCTGCTGCCACTGCTCGAGAGCGACATCGAGAGCGATGTCCTCGAGGCCGCCAGGTCCCTGGGGAGGATCGGTAGCGAACGGGCGATAGAACCCTTGCTTTCGGCCCAGGCCCGCGAGGGCAGAGATAAGGTCCTGGATGCCATAGCCGCCGCGCTGCATGCGATTGAGAGCCCGGAAGAGAACGGCTGATCACCGGTCCATCCTGCTGCTGCACCTTGCGTTCTATTAAAAAAGCCGGTGAATTCCTGAAATGCGGTTTATTTTAGATATATAAAGGGAAAATCAGTATCACAACGAAAATAAAACTCAAGTATATCGAGAGCAACGGAGGAGGTGAGACATGAATAAGGCGGAACTTATCGATGCCGTCGCAAGTGAAGCGAAGATGAGCAAGAAGGACGCCGCCGCTGCCGTCGATGCGATGATCAAGATCGTGACGAATGCGTTGAAGAAAAGCGACAAGGTCACCCTGGTCGGCTTCGGCACATGGGAGGTAAGGAAGAGAGCTGCCCGCAAGGGAGTGAACCCCCAGACCGGAGAGGCGATCAAGATCAAGGCGACCAAGGTCGTATCATTCAAGCCCGGCACGGCGCTCAAGGAGGCCGTAGCGGGAAAGAAGTAACGCGGACGCATAGCCTACGACATAACTTACCAGATAAACGTAAAGCCGTTCCCCATCCGGGGAGCGGCTTTTCTATGCGGGAAAGAGGCAACACGCCGAGATACTAAACCTACCGGCGCCCACGGTATGTCCGTTACCGCGTGCGCCTTTTTCGCCCTTGCATTTTATACGCCTGATTCCATAATATATATTCGCGTGCGCCCGTGGCTCAATTTGGCAGAGCAGGGGACTCTTAATCCCAAGGTTGAAGGTTCGAGTCCTTCCGGGCGCACCATCTATTCAGGGCCAGTTCTCAAACATCGAGTTTATAACCATTTACTGGTAGTTTATGCGTTTTTTACGAGACCGCCATTCATCGGGCGTGAGGCAGGAGCACTACTTTTATCGACTCCGACGCCTCTGCGACCAGCCTGAACCCCTCGCCGGCCTCTTCCAGGGGTAAGCGGTGGGTGATCATCTCCTCCACCGGTACCAGCCGTGCCCCGATGAGGTCCATGGCTATCATGAGGTCCCTTGGACTCCCGCCATATGATGGCAATATGGTGATGCCGTTGCGCCAGAAGTCGTTTATCGGCACCGACAGTGTGACACCGGGCTCGGTGGGCGCGAAACAGAGCAGCCTGCCGCCCCGGTCAAGGGACGCGAGGCCTTGTTCGAAAGCCGAGAGCGCTCCGGCGCACACGATGGCCAGATCGGCCGGCCTTCCGCCGTTCAGCTCACCCACACGCGCCGTCACGTCCTCGCGTGCGGATATCACCGCATCCGCCCCGAAGCGTTTCGCCGCGTCCATGCGGTACGCGCTTATGTCGGTCGCGATTATGCGCCCCGCTCCGAGGGCCTTTGCGAGGGCTATATGCAGCAGTCCCGATATACCGCTCCCCAGGACAAGCACGCTCTGGCCCGCTTCGAGCCCCGCGACTCTCTGGCCGCGCAGGACGCAAGCGAGCGGCTCGATGAAAGTGCCCTGCTCATAGGTCATGTCATCGGGGAGGGGGAAGACGCCGCGGTCCACGTTGAGCTCCGGTACGCGCAGGTATTCGGCAAACCCTCCGGGGAAGAAATTGGTGGTATGCAGCGTCTCGCATGCCGTATGGTTCCCGCTGAGGCAATATCTACACGTGTTGCACGGTATGTGGTGGGAGACGAATACCCGCTGGCCCACCCGATAGCGGTCGACCTTGTCCCCGGTTTTGACGATCTCCCCGGCGATCTCGTGTCCCAACACCAGGGGGGCCTTCTTGATGCGATACCATTCCATGACGTCGCTTCCACAGATACCGCTCGCTATGACCTTCACCAGCATCTCTTGCGGCCCGATGTCCGGAACCGGCATCTCCTCGATCCTGATATCGCTGTTGCTATAGTATTTCGCTACGCGCAAGGTCCGGCCACCTCTTTTCAGCACTCTTTCTCTTTGTTATAGATCTCGGCCGCTTCCTGCGGCTTCGCCTCTTTATGGATGACTGCGCGGAGGGCCTTTGCCATGGCAACGGGCGCCGGGTTCTGCCACACGTTTCTTCCCAGATTCACGCCGATCGCACCTCTCTGAATCCCGTCGTAGACGAATTCGAAGACCTCGAGCTCGGTCTCGCATTTCGGCCCACCTGCCATTACCACCGGGACGGGACAGCCATTGGTGACCTTCTCGAAATTCTCGCACCAGTAGGTCTTGACCACCTTCGCTCCGAGCTCCGCTACGATGCGGCAACAGAGGCTCAGGTAGCGGTCGTCCCGCTTCTCGAGCTCCTTGCCGACCGCGGTCACCGCCATCACGGGTATACCGTACTTTTCACATTCGTTCACCAGGGCGGTGAGGTTGCCGAGGGTCTGCTTTTCATGATCGGTGCCGATGAATACGGACACCCCTACAGCGCAAACGTTCAGTCTTATGATGTCGTCGATGGATGTCGTGATGATCTCATCTGCCAGGTCCTTCCCCACCACGCTGGTTCCTCCCGATACGCGCAGGATGATCGGGGTGTTGCGGTCCGGGTCTATATCGCTGCGCAGGACCCCGCGGGTCACGAACAGGGCGTCGCAGTAGGCAAGAAGGTCGCAGACCGTTTCGCCCGGCCGTTCCAGGCAGCGCGTCGGCCCCTGGAAATAACCGTGGTCGATGGGCATGAAAAAGCAGTGGCCATCCTCCTGGATCAGCCGCGACAGACGGTTCCTCATCCCCCAGTCCATGTTCTCGGCTCCCTTTATGTGTTTATACTTTGCGGTCGCGGTTTGTCTCGCCTTCATCTCGGATACATCTCGCGCCTCGAGAATTCCTCCTGCGTCCGGCATTTCAAGACCTCCTCATCGTGAACAGATTATTTCAAGCATATCGTGTGGTGAATTCATCCTGGTGCGTAAACCCGCTACGCACATCGAGCTACCTCTCAGGGCGAATAATAATATACCCCTTAGCGATCAGCCAATGATGAAACTGATAGGTCGTGAACCTGCAATGCTCTTTACAGACGAGCCTTTTTTCCTCATAGGCTGCCGATCCTTCCTCGAGCGCATTCAACTCCAACTGCACCGGGCATTTCACGTCCTTGCAGAATTCTCTCCGCTTGTATTCGACATATCCTTCGACAGGTATCATCATCCCTCCAAAGATATCCGCACCGGTAATCGTGAGATTGAATTCCTGTATATTGTCCCCGGACTTTGCTTGTGTTGATCTACCTGATTGCTTTTCAAGAAATCACATATGGTTATTTAACCACATTTAAAACATCTCTTTACATAGCGAGGAAATATGACGGTGCTCATGAACGCCACGAAGATCCCCAGCCCCACGGCCAGAGTATCCGCGAAGATGTTCCCTGCTCTTGGTGCCCAGAATAGCGGTTATTCTGTCAGATAATGCATGATCGCTAGATTATCGAGGCCCGTCCCCATCAAGACGATACCTCTACCTTGAGGTCTCCGCCGTCGGCCAGCTGCCATTCCACCCTGCCTTCCTGGCCCGATACCAGCTCGAACAGGCCCTGGGCCAGGCCAATAAGGAGCAGGTGCATACAGGGGTTCTCCCATCGCAGCTGCAGCCTCTCCTTCCCCCAGTCGAACTCCACCAGGTTGCCAAGCCCTCTCAGGGCCAGTTGCTCGCGGAAGCCTTCTTCATCCTGCATCATCTCCAGGGGGTAGAAGCCGCTCTTCACGAAACGACGCTGGGCTTCGATAACCACCTGGGGGATCTCCTCCCCCAGCTCCTTCTCCAACTCATCGAAAACGGCCTCGGACTCCCCCGGTCCGAGGAGGATCATCCGCCTCCCGTTCGCCCTGTTCACGATGGTCCCCCCGTCGATGCGCCACTCGTAATCGGACAACGCCCTTGGGCCGCCGCACGACGGACACCTCTCGAGCCCCAGGTCTCCCCTCTTATTCGCATACTGTGGCCACTGGAACCTCTCCTTCAGTTCCTTGGGAGTGGTGGACACGCTGGCGGTTATCTCGTAGTATCCGGGGGAGGTTTCCTCGTAGGTTATACTGCTCTCGTGACCACTGACGGCCTCCATGGAGCCGTTGACAATCCCGTTATAGGCAGGAAGGTAGAATACATCCCTTCCCCCGATCTTTACATAATCTCCCTTATCCCCCTTGTAACGTAACGAGAGAAGCTCGACGTCGCCGAAGCCCATCAGCCTACCCATCAAGGTGAGTCTCTTCGCCATGGGCTTGATGAAGATCTTCAGCCATTTATTGACGAAACCCGGCATGACCTGATTCGCATAGTCGTAAGCGGATATGCGCTGGCTCGCGGTTATTATGTGCTCGATGGAAATACCGAGTATATCCTCGATCTTATCGAAGACCCCGGTGATGTTCTCGTTCTCGATGAACATCATGCGGTATGCGGGATTCCTTTTCTCCACGATGGTCCCGTTGTCCAGCCACCAGTACTCCTTGGTGATGCGTTTCGGCACTCCGCATTGCGGACACCGTCTCACCTTCGGCGCCTTCTCCATGCTCCTCCACCCCTTCCCTTGCTAGATTCACTGCAATGCTTTTATCCAGCCTCTCTTACAACAGGCGCGGATACCCGGCCAATATTAACGGGAGTCTGAATAATCCGCCCACAGACTGAATATCGTTTTTTTTGCTTGCATCCTTAACCTATTTGGATAAGGCATCGTTGCCTGATGCTCCGGGACGGGTCATTCAGGAGGGACTTTGTTAAAAGACCAAAAGGAACTGCTGCCCTTACCCGAAGGTTTGCAGTCGCCGCCGGCAAGCCCTGAGGCGGTAATGGACTTCTGCGGGTTATGTCTTCATCTCGTCCAGGATTGCGAACAGGTCCTCGTCCTTTGCATACTCGGTCTGGATGCTGGCGATGAAGATATACCTGACGGTGCCCTCCGCGTCGAGGATGAAGTTCGCGGGCCGGGCTATATGTACCGACTCGAAGTTGACCCTGACGTAAACCCCGTACTCCTTGACCACCACGCGCCCTCCGTCCGAGAGGAACGGGAAGGGGAAGGAGTGTTCCTTCAGGTAGTCGCGCATGCGCTCCAATCTCTCGGCGAAGATCACCACGACCTTGGCGCCGCGTTTCTCGAGTTCGGGGTAGATATCGCGTATGTGACCCACATACTCCCGACAGTGCGGTCACCAACTGCCCCTGCCGAAGTAGATCAACAGCGGCTGCCCCAACAGGTCCGTGAGTTTCACCATCTCTCCGGTCACCGCGTCCGGAAGCTCGAAATCCGGCGCCTTGTCTCCTACATCCAGCACCTTGTTTTCTCTCGCCACACTTATCACCTCCAACAGGATTCTTCCCACCATATCCGTTTTCACACGTGATATTACTAGATGACAACCCGGACGGGCCATGATTGGGATTACCTGCTCCTCGCGTTTATCGGAGGACTTAACAGCGCCTTGCGGCTGGCAGGCCTGTCCGACCCCGTAGAGAAATAAAGCTGTATAATATCTACGGTGGTTTGGGGAAGGAATCCAATCGTATGATGGCGTGCTGAGCCGTGCTGTAAGCCATGGCGTGAAAGGCGGTCGATGATCATGGCGCTCTTCAAGTTCGATCCCAGGAGATCAAAGAAGAAGGGGGCTTTCGATCGTCTCATAAAAGCCCTGCAAGGCGGCGGCGAGGAGAAGCGGGCCACCGCGGCGGAAGCCCTCGGAGAACTAGGCGATGAAAGGGCGCTGGAGCCGCTCCTGTCGGCCTTGACCGACGAGTGGCTCATCGTAAGGGCGGCGGCGGCCGAGGCGCTGGGCAAGCTGGGTGACCCGCGTGCCGTCGGATCCCTTATCTCCGCCCTCGACGACGAGGACGAATACGTGCGTAAAGACGCCGCCCAGGCCCTGGGAGAGATCGGCGATGCCGAGGCTGCCGGCCCTCTCTGCGAAGCCTTGAAAGACGACTGGATGCCGGTCAGGGCTGCGGCCGCCAAGGCGCTCGGCAAGATCGGCGGCCCAGAGATCGTGGATCCGCTCCTCGCGGCACTGCACGATCCCGAGGAGCTGGTGCGCAGGGAAGCCGCCGCATCTCTCAAGAGGGGCGGCAACGTCGAAGCGCTCCTCTCGGCCCTGAGGAGCGATGACGATAAGACCCGCAAGGGTGCGGCGGAAGCGCTGGGAGAGATCGCCGATCCCACCGCCTCCGGGCCCCTTATCTCCTGCCTCAAGGACAGTTCCGCAGAGGTGCGCGCCGCAGCGGCCAGATCCCTGGGCCAGATCGGCGAACCCCGCTCCTCGCTGCATTTGATGGAGGCGGTAGGAGACGAGAGCAGCTCGGTGCGCATCAATGCCATCGAGGCCCTGGGAGAGGTGGGAGACTCCGGGGCGGCCGAGGTCCTGCAGGCGCTCATCGACAAGGGCGATATGGATGCCAGGAAGGAGGCCTACCGCGCCCTGGAGAAACTGAAGCGAAGGACCGGTAAAGGGGATTAGGCCGTCCCTGCGAACAATGGCCGCTTGCCGATATCCGTCACCTGGATGCTCGCCCCCGTGTCGTAAATCCACCAACTCCAAGCCCGACTGGTATCGCTTTGAACCGGACTTGACCAGGGGAATACTGTGGTAAAATATCGTAAAACGAAACGGCTGCGGCGGATTATGGCGCCTTGGCAAGATGAGGTTACCGATGAGAAGAGCCCTTGCTGCCCCGATCATATTCCTGCTTATCGCTGGCCTTGTTGCCGCAACAGGCTGTAACAGGAGGGGCCAGATCGTAAATCTCGACAAGATGCTTATGGACGGCGAGAGCTGGACCTACGAGGGCGAGAATGGAGACCTTATCGTTCTGGGCGAGGACGGCAGCTTCAGGGCGGTCATCGGCGAAAAGGTGGAGAACGGGGGCTACGAGGTCGACGGCGATCGAGCTGAACTCACCTTCGTTGACTCGGGGGGCAACGAGATCAGGGTCGAGGAATGGAGCGTGGCGGGCGATATCGGCGAGGACATCATCATCACCGATCTGCAGGGCCAGGAATTCTTTCTGAAAGGATCGAGGGAGACGTTGCGATGACCACGAGAGAAAACGGCAGCGATCCGGAAAGGGATAAGAAACCGGGGGACATCGAGCCGTCCACGGAGAACGCCAGGCCGCCCAAGAAAAAGGCCGGGCTGTTCGAAAGGGCCAGCATCAGGTTCCGCGAGGAATGGGTGGAGATCCTCTCCGCCGCCATACTGGCCCTGGCGACCATCGCCACCGCCTGGTGTGCCTACCAGTCCGCGCGCTGGAGCGGCCTGATGACCATCAGCTTCGCAAAGTCCAACACGGCGAGGACCCAGTCGGCGAAGCTACAGACTGCGGGCGGGCAGTTGATACAGGTGGATGTGGGAATGTTCCTGGAATACGTCAACGCCTATGTGGTAGACGAAAACCAGAAACTGGCGGATTTTATCAGGGAGAAGTGGTTCTCTGAAGAACTGCAGGCGGCCACGGACGCGTGGATAGCCACGGCTCCCATCGATAATCCAGACGCGCCGAAATCCCCTTTTAACATGTCGGAGTACCAGAGCAGGAGCCTGGAGCTCTCTCAATCGTATGACTCCCTCGCCGATTCGTACCGCGAGGACGCCTTGAACGACAACCAACGTTCGGACAATTACGTCCTGCTGGCGGTATTGTTCGCCTCGGTCCTCTTCTTCGCCGGCATGTGCACGAAGTTCAAGCAGCGCTGGCTCGAGATCACGTTGCTGCTGTTCGCGGCCACCATTCTGTGCGTCGGAGCGGGGATAATGCTTACCTTCCCCGTCCACTGACCGGGTATCCGCTACCCATGCTTGGAGCCGTCCCGTTCTTGCTTCTCCGTCCCGGATGCCTTGCGCTTCCCCTCCATGATGGCCATGCCCATGTTCAACACGCGGTCGAAGGGCTCCTCGCGGTCCTCCCGCAGCAGCACGGCGATGGCATCGCCGGGGCAGACACCGGCGCAGAGCCCGCACCCCAGGCACTTGTTCCTATCCACCTGAGCGATATCCTCCACCACAATGGCTCCCACGGGGCAGCGCTCATCGCAGTCCCCGCACGCGGTGCAGGCATCCTCGTCCACGACGGCCTCGAAGAGGGCGTTCATGAAGAGGTGTTTGTCCATGCCCTTGCCGGTTATGCCCTTCATGGACGCACAGCAGCAGGGACAGCAGTTGCAGATATTTGAGAGGTGCCTGGTGTTCACGCCCGCGTGCACCAGCCCCGACCTGTCGGCCTCTCTGAGTATCGCGATGGCCTCGTCCGCCGATATCTCGCGCCCGATGCCGTTCTCGATGTAGTATTCCGCCGCGACGCCGAAGCTCAGGCAGGTCTCCATGGGGTGATCGCACCCGCCGCCGGTGAGCTGCGCCTCCTTGCGGCATATACAATCCGCCACCGAGATGATGCGTGCTTCCTTGACCCGTTCGACCAGATCGAGGAAGGGATAGAGGGTGACGTCCGCCCCTACGCTCTCGCCGATGGGAAAGACCCTGAAACCGGGGACGCCACTGGCCCCCATCTCCTCCAGGTAGGCGGTCTCGTAGTATTCCTTGTAGAGAGCCGCGAGGTCAGCGTCCATGCTCTCCACCGAATATTCGTAGAGCCCGATCATGAAGGGCGCGGTGTTGTACAGCTTCCTGCCCCCGCGGCGGGAGCGGAACACCAGACCCTTCCTGGACATGGCCTCGAGCATCTCCCCGAGCTCCTCGGGATCGCGTCCCGTCCGCGCGGCTATACTCGCCACCTCCTCCGGCATGGGGGAGAGCAGCACCGCGGCCTCGGCCTCCTCCGGGGTGAAGAGCTTGCGCAATATCTTTATCTCCACGCCCGATGCCGTGGAAGGGAACCCCAAAGGGAAATTGTCGAGGAATTCGCGCAGTGCCCCGTAGACATCCTGCCTCTCGTCGCCTTTCCTGTTATCCGGCATCTTCCTCCCTCCTCATCACCATGGACTATCGGGCTGGTTTTGCCCTGAGAGCGTTCGAAGCCCGCACCCCGTCTAAAGAACCTGTGCCACCAGGGCGAAGGGCTGGGGTGAAAACGGGGTATTCCATGCCTCCAGCTCGATGGTGTAGTCGCCGGGTTTCTCCTCTATATCCAGTATGATCCTCTCTACGTTGTTGAGCGGATCCCGCGAGTTCCTGTCGTTGGGATAGTAGACGTTTCCCTCGGGATCCACCAGCCGCAGGTCCAGGTCGTTCACGAGATGGAGCCGGGCCTCGGGCAGGGAGGGATAGTCCGACCACGCAAGGGTCACCCGCAGCTCGCTGCCGGAGGTCACCTCTATACGGAATACGCGGGATTCCCCCAGGCGCATACCCTCGGTGTCGTCGAGCACCTTTACCCATGATCCCGTCCGCATGAAAGCATCCAGGTCCAACCTTCCCCATCCCTCGACCGCATTGGGGGCTTGAGGGATTTCCATTTCCTCATTGCCGTACTGCCCTGGGGTCAGGTCCACCGCGCCATTGACGAGGAACGCCTTGAGCAGCGCGGCCGAGGGTTCGAGCTCCTGTACGGCGGAGAGGGGGAGGCGCATCCCGGCCAGGTCCGCCGCGGCCTGCGCCGCGGCCATGCTGGTGCCATAAGCCCGCACG
Source organism: Actinomycetota bacterium (assembly GCA_016931915.1). Classification (GTDB taxonomy): domain Bacteria; phylum Actinomycetota; class Geothermincolia; order Geothermincolales; family RBG-13-55-18; genus SURF-21. Next base: position 2,427 of record JAFGDU010000187.1, on the reverse strand, counting down.
TATCCCGGAGCCGCCGAGGCGACGATACCGGCCTCCCCCTCCGCGCCCCCCGAGGCAACGGTGATGATATCCGTGGCGGGCGCCACGAGGTCCGGCTTTATCCTGCCGTCCCGGGTGGGGCCGCGGGAGCTGAAGGCGGCCATTCCCGCTTGTGAGTCCGCGCTGGAATCTTCCCGCAGCGGCTCGGAGGGGAAACGGCCCGGGAAGCACTCCTCAAGTTGCGAGTAGCTCATGGCGGGCTCTGCTTCGGAAGCGGGAGCAGGGCTTTCGCAGCCTCCTACGCTGAGCACGTTTTTCGCCGTCGTTCCCCCCAGCAGGCTGCCGCCGTCCACAACACCGTCATCATCGGAATCCGTACCCTCGTTTCCCGCCGGCTCCACCACCATCATGCCTGGATACCTCCACACGAAGGCATCCCTCTGGGATGTATAGATTCCGTATGCGCCCAAAGATTCCCTCCCCTCGGGCACGCTTCCAGAGAGGAAGACCCGCGCTCCCCGCGCGTACGCGCTATCCAGCAGCGAGTGGAGGGACAGCGGCTGGGGCGGGCAGCCCAGACCATAGCCGGTGGCGTAGGCGATGATCGCCGGCCGCGTGGCGGGACTTGCGACCACTCCAGGATACTCGACGCTCGTCACGCATCCCGCCACGGCCGTGCCATGGCCGTTGGGATCCGCGCCGTCGTCTCCGCGCAGTGAATCGAGGGAAAGTACGTTACCGGCTAGTGGAGCCGGGAGACCTTGCAGGCCACCGGTCCCAAGACCCGTGTCCCCCAGCGCGACCAGTTCCTCCCCCCCGGGCGTGACCTGGGGGAGAGTCGTCCCCTCCCTGATGAGATCGCCGGCGCCGGAGCCGATTCCCGGGAGGGCACCGCCCGCGCAAAGCTCCATCCACTCCACCGCAGGCAGCGCCGCTACCGCGCTCATGGTCTCCACGGGCATATGCAGCGCGATCACCGCGCACCAGCTATCTGCCTGCGATGCCACGATCTGCACGGGTAGGGCCTGGAGGGCTCTCAATGTGTCCTCCAGCAAACGGGACGAAAACACCTCCACCAGCACATCAACCTCGCCTCCCTGCGAGAGGCGGAGCTGCAAGGCGGGCGATATCTTGAAGTAAGGCTGGTACAGCCCGTGCCAGGAAACGAAATCCAGTTCCCCCATGCGGGACAGGGTGTCACCGTCCATGCCTGCCAGCAGCGTGTTATAGGGCAGGTATCCCCTGGGTTCACCGCCTATACGGCGCAAGTCCTCCACCCAGGCTTCCTTGATGAGCCCTTCGCACTGCACCATGTACAGGGCGGTCACTCGTGGGGAGTATTCTTCTACCCTGAAGGACTCGGGGATGGCGCCCGTATCGTACTCGTAGGTATAGACGGCACCGTTGAGGAGGAGGATGGGCAACTGGGGTGGGGGCGCCTCGCCTTGGGCTCGCGCGCCATCCACGGGGCAGGCAAGCACCGCAAGCAGCGCCAGAATCACCGGCAGGGTAACCCAGCGCCGGTGCACAGTCCCCTTAAATCTCGCGCAACAACCCAAAAGGACCTCCGCTGAAGGGATCGCATACGGTGTTATGTTATCCGGTTTGCGGCGGGCAGGCAAAGCCGGTGCAGTGGCGGGACCGGGCAACGGACACGTAGGCGGATATCACAGCATGCTGCCGCGCGGCTTCCAGCTGCGTGCCTCCTCCATCATCGCCTCGAGGTTGCGCAGCGGCGCATCTACGGGCACATCGCACCCCGTCGAGAGCACGAAATTGCGCGCTTTGTGCGTGTGCCGCAGCAGGCGCCTCACCTCCCAGCGCACGTCCTCGGGAGTTCCGCGCTGGATGACCCGCTTGGGATCGATATTACCCATGACGACGATATTCGCCGGTATCCTCTCGATCTCATGTGAGAGACTGACCTTGGAATCCAAGCAGATACCCTCGACCCCGGTGAGAGCCATCTCCTCGAGTAAGTGGGTCACGTCACCGCAGATATGCAGCAGGCAGATAGCTCCCGAGGATCTGATGATCCCCGCCAGCCCGTTCAGATAAGGACGGCAGAGTCTTCCATACTCCTCAGCTTTCAGGGCTTCCGCCGTAGGGTCCACGACAACGATCATATCCACGCGAGCGGCAAGGGCAGCTGCGTACTCACCGACGACGGAGGTAGCAAAGCCGAGCGGCTCGGTCAGGGGATCTCCCAACCTCACTCTGTCCAGCAGCTCCTGTGTGCCCAAAAGCTGTGCCAGAAGGGCAAAAGGGCCGGTGACGTAAGCAGCGCACATCCTGCCCTCATCCCCGGAAAGGCCCTCGGCGACCTCCAGGAAAACGGGCATGCGTCCCGCCCGTTCCGGGTCGGGGAGGCCGAGTTCGTAAAACCTCTCCAGCTTTGGCAGGCGCTGCTCGGCCAGGCTGGGGGGCAATTTATCGAAGAAGTCCACT
>JAFGDU010000186.1 GCA_016931915.1 Actinomycetota bacterium | reverse complement strand
TACAGGAGCGAGGACCGTTATCCCCGGGCTCGGGAACATAACACCTACAGGAGCGAGGACCGTTATCCCCGGGCTCGGGAACATAAACCCTCAAAGGTGCTTGCCCAGTTGCTCAAGCATCTCCTGGGGCTGCATCCTGGAGAGGTGGTAGTAATCGGCACCCATAGCGGTGGCGATACGCCGGGCATGTGAGGGGACCTTCCGTCCCGCACTTGCGCGGGATGTCTCTATGGAGGTATCGAATACCACGCAGGAGAGGTTTTGCGCGCGTATCTTTTCGGCCAACTCCAGGCTCTCGCGCAGGGGATTGTCGGAAGCGTAGCCGACGTTGCCGTGCCCGTCGGTTATGAGGACCAGCAGCGGCGATATCTCGGGATCCCGGCGCAGCTCCCGCCTGGATACCAGCAGCCCCATGGCCAGGCCGTGGTTCAGTGGGGTCGCGCCACCGGTAGTAAGGTCTTTTATGCGCAGGTTGGCCAGCTGTACGCTGGAGGTGGGATTGAGGACCAGCTGGGCGCCTTCGTCGCGAAAAGAGATCAGGCCTACGCGGTCCCGTTTCTGGTAGGCATCGACGAGGAGCTGGTTTACTACCTTTTTCGTCGCTTCTATGCGTTCGTTACATCCCATGGACGCGCTCGCGTCCACGATAAAGAGGATGAGGTTTCCGACCTTGCGCCGTCTTATGGCGGCGCGCAGGTCTTCCTTCTCTACGCTGAAAGGTCGATCGGTGCCCGCCGTCCTGCCCGCGGCGGCACGCAGGGTTGCGTCTACAGCCAGGTTGCCCGCGCCGACATCCTCGTCCGGGCGGGGAAGACGATGCCCGACCCGCCGGCCGTTGCCCGTCTCCGTGATCGCACTGCTCCTCTTGCCGCTGGTCGCGCGCGCCACCTTGGCCGCCAGGCCCTGCAGGGAAGGCATCTCCAGGTCTTTCCCCGAGGCCTGCGCGCTTCTCTCCCCCAACTTCGCTGCCGGCGGGTTCCCTTCTTCGCTGTCGGCTATGGTAGTCGCCTCCCCCGTCGAGCACTCCATCGCCATGCTGTCCTGCAGGGGGAGATCGATCAACTTGCCCTTGCGCTCGATGATGCGGTCCAGCTTTTCCACATCCTTCAGCTGGTTGTCGAAGGGGGTCTTTCTCAGCCGGTGCAGCAGTGCCATCTCCGCAGCATTGCGAACGTGATCTTCAGCGACCCTGGTCTTGCCCTCCAGGGCGGCTAATGCCCGGGCTGCCTGGCAGGTGGCGATGTCCGCGCGGTGCCCGCACACACCGAGCTCCACTGCGATGCGGGTGACCAGCTCCAGGATGGCTTCCTCGATCACGACATGGGACAGGAGGTCACGGGCCGCGAGGATATCGCTGCGCAGCTTCTGCTGTTCGGGCTCGAACGACGAACGGAATAGCTGGGCGTCGTCGAGAAAGCGTTGCCGGCGACGTATAACTTCCACGCGGTCGGGGGTCTCCCGCTCGCCCGCTACCTCTACGCATAGCCCGAAGCGGTCTTCGAGCTGGGGTCGCAGTTCGCCCTCCTCGGGGTTCATGGTCCCCACCATGATGAACGATGCGGGGTGCGAATATGACACTCCCTCTCGTTCCACTATGTTCACGCCCATGGCCGCGGCGTCGAGCAGTATATCGACTATATGATCGTCGAGGAGGTTGACCTCGTCTACATAGAGCAGCGAGCGGTTTGCTTCGGCGAGTATGCCGGTCTCGAAGTCCTTGACCCCTTCTTTCACCGCGCGCTCCAGGTCCAGGGTCCCTACGACGCGGTCCTCGCTGGCATTCAGTGGAAGGGTGACGAATCGCATGGGGCGCGAACATACGGGCAGGGGTTCGCCCTCTCCCCAGCGCTGCAGGCAGGAAGCGCACATCTCGTCCTCGTTATGGGGATTGCATGCGAAGGGACAGTCCGCTACTACCTCGATCTCGGGAAGCAGGTCGGCAAGGGCACGCGCAGCCGTGGATTTGCCCGTACCCCGCTCCCCCCGGATCAGCAGCCCTCCGATGCGGGGATCGACGGCATTAATCAGCAGGGCACGCTTCATTTTCGTCTGCCCAACGATAGCCGAGAAGGGGTAAAGGATGAAGTCCTGCTTCATGCGATCATCCTTCCATCTTTTTAATACAATATATAGTAATTTATTCTTTGAATCAACACGATATATAGTTATTTACGCTTATTCGTGCCCTATGGGCGGCAGGAGTGTCTTGGAACGTGGCTTTGCATATCCCGTCCGCTTCCTTGGTTGTGGAAACGCCCATTAAAACGACGCAGGGGTTGTGCCGATACCATCATTGTCGCATTAGGTTCAGGTGGTCGGAGAGGAGGCAGGTACATGGAGATAGCGGTGTCGAGAATCGGTGACATGGAAGAGATCGCCATCGTCAAGGTCTCGGGGGTGGTTGACTCCGAAACGGTGGAACTTTTCGGGGAGACCGTCGAAGGAGTTTTCAAGGAGGAGTGCTACAACATCATCCTGGATATAGACGGGCTTACCTACATCAACACCGCGGGTTTGAGTATCATCGCCGACGCCTACAAAAAATCTACCCAGAATAAAGGCGGTTTGAAGATCCTTAATGCCGGTGATGCGATAAAGGAGCTGCTGGACGTGGTGCGATTCACCAAGATCATCGACATTTATGATAGCGAGGAGGAAGCTGTCGGAAGCTTCGGGTGAGAGCGGAGATGATCGAAAGCATTAACGAGGACACAAGGAAATCGCCGGAAGAGGCCTTCTCCAACGGGGATTTCTATCGTATCGGACGTCTGCTGACCTCATCGCTCAGCTTGACCACGCGCCTTGACCGTGTCATCGAGCAGGCGATGGAGTTGCTGCAGGCGGACCGCGGCAGCATCATGCTCCTGGACGAGGAAGCCCAGGAGCTCGTGGTGAAGGCTTCCCGTGGTCTGAGCTCTTCACGTGAGTTCCGGGTTTCCGTGGGACAGGGGATCGCCGGCTGGGTTGCCAAGCATGGTGATCCACTGGTACTGCAGGATGTCGTCTCGGACCGGCGCTTCACCGGTACCGACGACAGCGTCAAGAGCGCGCTCGCGGTGCCGCTGCGCGTGGAGGGAAAGGTGATCGGGGTCCTCAATATATCCAATGCCGTCCGCAAGCGCCGTTTTGACAACCAGGACCTCGAGCATCTCAGCGCCTTCGCGGATATGGCCGCGGTAGCCATAGAGAACGCGCGTCTCTACGAGGCGCTCCGGAGGGACCAGGAGCAGGTGAACAAGGAACTGCGCATGGCCAGCCGCATCCAGCGCTCCATCATCTCCACCCATGTGCCCTGCGCCTCTGTGCGCATGGTATCCAGGTTGATGCCGGCATCGGCTGTGGGGGGCGACTTCTTCAGTATCATACCCCTGGACCGCGACACGCAGTTCTGTTTCTACTGTTCTTCCGAGGTACAGGACCGCTGCCAGAAACTGCGCACCGAGTTCTGCCCCAACAAATTCGGCCTCATGATCGGCGATGTCGCCAATAAAGGCATGCCGGCGGCGTTGATAATGTCCGTGCTCACCACCATCCTCTACGAGGTGGGACGCCATCATATCTCCCCGCGGGCTATTCTGAACGAGGCCAATGCCGCCTTCCGCCGCTTTTTCAACGAATCCCAGTATGGCTTCGCCACCCTCTTCTACGCCTTCTACGACAACACCGACAACACCCTTACCTACACCAAGGCGGGACACGAGCCGCCGCTGCTGCTGCGGGGCAGAAGCGGAGATTACGAGTACCTGGAGGGAGAGGGTTTTCCGGTGGGCCTCATGGAGGACGGAGCATACCAGGAGAAAACGGTCAGGCTGGAACGGGAGGACCGCATCCTGCTCTATACCGACGGCCTCACGGGCGCCCTCAACTCGAAGGGAGAGATCCTGGGAAGGAAGAGGCTGGTCGAAGTGGTTAAGTCCCACGCAGGGGAGGATATCGAGGCCTTTCTGGACGCGCTTGCCGACGAGATCATGCTCTTCTCCGGGGATGCCCCGCAGCCCGATGATATCGCCGTCATGGTCATGGAGCTCGAGGACCTCTACGACCTCACCATGACCGTGGGCACCGACGTGTTGCAGATCCGTTACGTGATCAACAGCGTACTGGAGACCCTGCAGGGTTTTGAAGGCCTGAAAGACCCCATTACGCTGCGCCTTTGTCTCGAGGAACTGCTTCACAACGCCATGGAACACGGCAACCGCTGCGACGTCTCCAAGAAAGTCTATATAACCGTGAAAGCCGAGCCCACGCGGGCTACGATAAGGGTTCGCGACGAGGGCGAGGGCTTCGATCTCAAACGCGTGACGGATGCCAACGCCGGAGAACCGGATGTCCTCTCAGAGCGTGGCCGGGGGATTCTCATCGTACGGCATTATGCCGATGAGCTGCGTTTTAACCGGGAGGGCAACGAGGCTACGCTGGTATTCACCGCCGACAGATAATGCCTTATCCGTTATGGCGAGGCTGGGGAACAAAACCGGGGCTGAGCCGTCATAACCCAGGACGGTGGAAGGGTATGTTATCATTTATCCTGAATAAATCCTTAGTAGTATATGGTTGCCAGCGCGCTGATGCGCGGTAGATCAAAGGGAGGCATTAATGGCCAGGAAGACGACGGTGATCGCCTTGAGCGTGATGCTCGCCGTGATCCTGCTGCTCATATCCGGCGGATTAACATTCGCCGATCCCGTCCAGGACAAGAAAGACGAGCTGGAGAGCATCAAGAGCGAGGTGCAGAGGATAGACGCCCAGCTGGAGTCGGTAACCGAGCAGTATAACCTCACCAATCTCAGAGCCGAACAGACCAGGGCCTATATCGCGCAGAAGGAGCAGGAGCTGGCCGCGCTCAACGCGGAGCTCGAGCAGCGCAAAGATATCCTTGGGCAGCGCATGCGGGAGCTCTATAAAGCTGGTAACGCGGATTTCCTTGAGGTCATCACCGAGTGTAAGACGGTGGACGACCTCTATACCAACGTGGATAGGATCCAGCGTATCAGCGGAGGAGACGTGGACATCATCGCGTCGGTCCTGGCTTCCCGTGGTGAGGTGGAGGCCGTCAGGGCGGAACTCGAGGCCCAGAAGGCGGGGCTGGAGGCGACCCTCGGGGAGCTGGCCTCGCAGAAGAACTCCATCGAGGGCAACCTGCAGCGCAGGCAGGCGGTGATGGCGGGCGTGGAGGCGGAGGTGAACCAGCTCATCGCCGAGCAAGCGGCCAACCAGCCGGTAACCAACCCCAGGTACTCCACTCCTCTCCCCACCGTGCCCACACCGGACCCCCCGCCGTACGCGTCGGCGGTCGTGCAGGTAGCGTATGCGCAGTTGGGCAAGCCCTACCAGTACGCGGGTTCGGGACCCAACGTGTTCGACTGCTCCGGGCTGGTGATGTACTGCTACGCCCAGGTCGGGGTGAGGCTGCCGCACAGCTCCTACATGCAGGCTCGCTGCGGAGTGCCGGTTTCCTACTCCGAGCTGGCCCAAGGCGACCTGGTCTTTTTCCACGGCTACGGCCACGTTGGCATGTACATCGGAGGTGGGCAGTACATCCACGCTCCCCATACCGGGGATGTAGTGCGCATAGCCGATCTGGGAAGGCGCAGGGACTTCTGCGGCGCCGTGCGCATAAACTATTGAGCCATTATTAAGCTATCACGAGCCCGGCTTGGGTTATCATACCGTTAGTACGGCCATCGATAGTCGACGGTGGCAGGCGGCTACATGCCACGAGCGGCCGGCGGCTAGAACAGCCAGCGGAGGACATGATATGAGCACTACCGCCGTCTTCTACGACCCGATATACCTCGAGCACGATACCGGCCAGGGGCATCCTGAAAGGCCCGAGCGGCTGGAGACGACCATGCAGCTGCTGGACGAAGTCAGGCTCTCCGAAAAGCTGCGCATCATCTCTCCCCGCGATGCCACGGTGGAGGAGATCCAGCTCGTGCATCCCAAGGGATATATCAACAAGGTAAAGAGCACGGCCGAATCGGGCGGCGGCTGGCTCGATCCGGATACCCATGTCGGAGCCCGTTCCTACGCTGCGGCCCTGAAATCGACCGGCGCCCTGCTGGAGGGCCTGGAGCGCATCTTCTCCGGGGATATCGACAACGCTTTCTGCATGGTGCGCCCACCCGGGCATCATGCGACCGCCGAAAGGGGCATGGGGTTCTGTCTCTTCAACAACAACGCCGTCGCAGCCAGGTTCGCCATCAAGGAGTTCGGTATCTCCAGGGTTTTCATCCTGGATTGGGACGCCCATCACGGCAACGGATTGCAGGATATCTTCTACGACGATGACAAGGTCCTCTATATATCCCTGCACCAGTACCCCCATTATCCCGGGACCGGCGGCAGCAGTGAGGTCGGGATAGGCAAAGGTGAGGGCTTCACGGTTAATTTTCCCCTGCCGGCCCGCAGCGGAGAGGAAGTCTACCTGGCCGCGTTCGACCAGGTGATCATACCTGTTGCGCGGCAGTACGAACCCGAATTGGTGCTCATCTCGGCAGGATATGACGGCCATTTCAGCGACCTGCTCTGCTCTATGCTGCTGCGCGGCAATTCCTACGCGGAGATGGCCACGCGCCTCAAGGGGCTGGCAGAAGAATTCTGCGGGGGAAAGATGATGGCGGCGCTCGAGGGAGGGTATAACCTGGTCGGGATAGCCATCTCCATGGCCGACACCATAGCGGTCATGGCAGGCGAGGAGATCAGGGTAGAGGAAGATACAGGCGGCGATATTATATTCCCCTCCTCCCGGCGCGGGATGGAGATCGTTGAGGCTACCAGGGAGACCATCTCCTCCTACTGGTCCGTTTAATGCCCCCCCAGTCGGCTTGCAGAGCCCTTCTATGGTATATTTATACTGCTGAAAACCGTGAGAATATGCTGGCAAAGGGGGAGATATGGAAGTCCAGAATCTTCTGCAATACATGGTCGACAAGCAGGCCTCGGACCTGCATATAAAGGCAGGAGGCCCTCCTTATTTCCGCGTTGACGGCCAGCTGATAAAGCCCGATTTCCCCCGTCTTTCACCCACGGATACCGTCGAGGCCGCCTATGCCCTGATGAACGAGAAACAGGCGAAGAAGTTCGCCGAATGCAACGAGGTGGACTTCGCCTACAGCATCGCCGGGCTGGGGAGGTTCCGCGCCAACATCTTCAAGCAGAGGGGTACGGTCGGGATAGCCATCAGGCGGGTGCTCACCACCTCCGTCCCGACCTTCGAGGAATTGGGCCTGCCCCCGGTACTGCGCCGTCTCAGCATGGAGCGCCGCGGGCTCATCCTGGTCACAGGCCCCGCGGGCGCCGGCAAGACGACCACCCTGGCGGCGGTGATCGATCATATCAACACGAACGAGCAGGTCAACATCATTACCATAGAGGACCCCATAGAGGTATTGCACGTGGACAAGAAGAGCATCGTGCATCAGAGGGAGATAGGCACCGATACCGAGGGCTACGAGGACGCCTTGAAATACATCACCCGCCAGGATCCCGACGTCATCCTCATCGGAGAGATGAGGGACCCGGAGACGGTCACGGCCGCCATGAGCGTCGCCATGACGGGCCACCTCGTCCTTTCAACCTTCCATACCATCGATACCACGGAGACGGTCAACCGCATCATAGACTTCTTCCCGCCCCAGCAGCAGAAACAGATACGCCTGACGCTGTCCAGCGTGCTCAGGGGGATCGTCTCGCAGCGCCTGCTCCCCCTCAAGGACCACAGCGGCCGCGTGCCGGCCGTTGAGGTGCTGGTGATGACGGGGCGCATGGCGGAAGCGCTGATAAACGAGGAACCGACCAATGTGATGCGTGAGATCATCGCGGAAGGTGAGTTCTACGGCATGCAGACCTTCGACCAGTCCCTGGTGGACCTGTACCGCTACGGGCTCGTGGATTACAAGGTGGCGGTGGCGGCCTCGACCAGCCCGCACGACTTCAGCCTGGCGGTCAAACAACTGGGGCTGGAGGTCGAGGAGGACATGCTCTCGAAGTAGCGGCAGGGCTGAGCCGGGTGGGAGCGGCATTACAGCATGATACGACTGGAGCGGGATGTGAGCGCGCATGGGCTGCAGTCTCTTCACCACGATTTCTTCGTCACTCGTACATGCGGCGACAGCATCACTAAAAGGCCCTGGAATGTGACAACGCGGGTTTCCGCACGATCATAGGCACTTGTGCAGGTCTTGAGACAGCGAAGGAGGGAGCTGTATGGATAAGATCTGGCTCGATCACTATCCCGAGGGAGTACCCATGCAGGTAGAGTTGCCGGATATGAGCCTGGGGCAGATGCTGGAGAAGACAGCGGCAGAATATCCGGACAACGTGGCGGTGATCTTCATCAACAACAAGATCACCTATGCCAGGCTGGACGAGATGTCCAACCGTTTCGCCAACGTGCTCGAGAAGCTGGGCGTGCGTAAGGGCGACCGCGTAGGTCTGCACATGCCCAACACGCCCCAGATGGTGTTCGCCTATTACGGAGCGGCGAAGCTGGGCGCGGTGGTGGTGATGTTCAACCCCCTCTATTCCCCGCGGGAAGTTGAGCACCAGCTGCACGACTCGGGCGTAAAGGTCATGCTCATGCTCGATCTCATGTGGCCCATGGTCAAACCCGCCCTGGAGAACGCCAGGCCGGAGCACCTCATCGTCACCCACGTCAAGGATTACCTCAAGTTCCCCCTCAACCTGCTGCAGCCCATTAAGGCCAAGCGGGAGGGGACCCTGGTTAAGGTAGACATGGACGCCGCCTCCTACGGCCTCGAGGGGATGTACGAGCTCAAGGAGCTCATGGCGCAGGCCTCGACGCAGAAACCGCAGGTTGAGATCGACCCCGCTGAAGACCTGGCGGTCCTGCAGTATACCGGGGGGACGACCGGTGTCTCCAAGGGCGCCATGCTCACCCACCGCAACCTGGTCTCCAACGTGCACCAGTGCCTGGCATGGTTTCCGGACGTCAGGCTGGGCAAGGAGATCATCCTCTGCACCCTGCCCTTCTTTCACTCCTACGGCATGACCGTGGACATGAACTTCGGCGTCCTGTCCGGCGCAAGTCTGGTGCTCATCCCCAACCCGCGCGACCTCCACATGGTGCTCACGGCCATCACCAAGCACCGCCCCACTCTCTTCCCCGGCGTTCCCGCCATGTACATCGCCCTTATCAACAACCCGGACGTGAAGAGCGGGAAGATGGACGTCACCTCCATCCGCGCCTGCCTTTCCGGCGCCGCCCCCCTGCCGGTGGAGGTGCAGCAGGAGTTCGAGAAGCTCACCGGCGGCAAGCTGGTGGAGGGATACGGGCTCTCGGAATCCAGCCCGGTCACCCACGCCAACCCCCTGGAGGGGATACGCAAGGCCGGGAGCATCGGCATGCCGGTGCCCAATACCGAGGTGAAGATCGTGGACGTAGAGAAACGCGACATGGAACTTCCCCTGGGAGAGATCGGGGAGCTGGCGGTCAAAGGCCCCCAGGTGATGAAGGGCTACTGGAACATGCCCGACGAGACCGAGAACGTCATGGACGCAGGCGGCTGGCTCTACACCGGGGATATCGCCCGCGCCGACGAGACGGGGTTCTTCTACATCGTGGACCGCAAGAAGGACATGATCATCGCCAGCGGCTACAATATCTACCCGCGCGACGTGGAGGAAGTCATCTTCGAGCATCCCAAGGTGGAGGACGTGGCCGTTGCCGGCGTCCCCGACCCCAAGCGCGGCGAGACGGTGAAGGCCTACGTGGTGCTGAAGGAGGGGGAGGCTGCCACCGAGGAGGAGATCATCGACTTCTGCCGCGACAAGATGTCCAAGTACAAGGTTCCCACGGCGGTGGAGTTCCGCGCAGAGCTGCCCAAGACCATGGTGGGCAAGGTGCTGAGGCGGGTGTTGGTCGAAGAGGAGAAGAAGAAGCTCGAGGTGCAAAAACCGGAATAAGCAGGTTGTAACCCGGCCTATTTGGGTGAAGCAGTTTTCTTTTCGTGCTTCGCTGACATGGCAGAGCAGGCGTTACCTAAAGTGAGAAGTCACGAAAAGAAACAGGCTTCACCCATAATTCATTCCGAGCGCTGTTTGCGGAACACCACGGCTATTCCGGTTTTGTGTGTCGAGCTTCGGGTGGGACGGGAAAGAGGGATACCCGTACCACAATTCATATCCAACCTGGGTATATACACGCGCGGGCTTCACCCATAATTCATTCCGAGCGCTGTTTGCGGAACACCACGGCTATTCCGGTTTTGTGTGTCGAGCTTCGGGGGCCGCTCAAAAAACTCCTCTGGCTGAACGCACTTGGCTCCCGAAGAAGCAGCCAAAGGAAGAAAGAACAGAACCGCGTGTCTTTATCCGCAAGGGAAAAGCACAACCACACCCGGGCATAGTCCCACATAAAACCCCCTGACATGGAAAGATATCCGCCCGGTAGCTGCGTTTTAGGTCGAGCGGAGCAAACAAGTCATTTGTAGGATCAGGTCGTAAATGGACTAAACTGACCCGAGAACCAGGATTTGAAAGCCCTCTCAGAGGAAGCTAAAGGAAGAAAGAAGAGAACCGTGTGTCTTTGTCCGCAAGGAAAAGCATAAACACTCCAGGGCATAGCCCGTATAGAACCCCTGACATGGAAAGATGGGATTCCAGGTGTGTACGTAAAAAACCGTCGCCTGGGAACTGCGGGGTCGGTCCGAAGCGACATTAGGAGCAGTCTGAGCGACAGGAAGATTACGCTCCGGATATGCAACCTGCGGACAGGAGCGAGGACCGTTAACCACAGGCCCAGGCCTAAAGAACGTACCGCATATGGTTTATAATCTTTCCATGTCTGCAAACAAGTCACGGATCGCCACGCTCATGGCTCTCATGGGCATGACCCTGATCCTGGGCCTCCTGGCCTGGAGGGGTTTCAAGGCCGCGCCGGAGGGGGACAACACCGCCGAACTCGTGTGGAGGCAGGCCGGCGAAGAGGATCTGTTCTAGGATGCCGGTATGAAAGTCCTGATCCTGGGAGCGGCGGGCAGGGCGGCACATGCGACCGTCCACGCACTGCGCTTTCTCCCCGGGCTGAAACGTCTCTACCTGGCAGACAACAACGCCGAAGCCCTGTGTAAGATATCCGCAGACCTGGCGCATCTCCCCGTGAGTCTCCGTTACCTGGACGCCGAGAACGAGAGCAGCCTGTACGAGCGCATGCTCGAGGCCGACCTGGTGCTCGGATGTCTCGGGCCGTTCCACCGTCACGAGAGCCGTATCGTGCGGGCGGCCATCGCGGCGGGGCGCGATTACCTGTCTCTCTGCGATGATCCTGCGGCCGTCGAGGAGGTCCTCTCCCAGGGCAAGGAAGCCGAGGACAGCGGCATCCGGGTTCTGTGCGGATGCGGCCTTACACCCGGCCTGTCAAACCTCCTTGCCTGCCGGGCGGCCTCGCGCCTGGACAGGATCGACAGCGTGGAGTTCTCCTGGTTCCTGGAGCTGGGATCGGGCATGGGAGCGGCAACACTGGAGCACCTGCTGCGTTCCTTCGCCGGGAAAGCGCCGGCTTTGCAGGGGGGGAAACCTGCCACGGCCAGGGCGGGAAGCTGGGAGGAGATGGTCGAGTTCCCGTCTCCAGTAGGCAGGCAGGGGGTCTCCTACCTGTCTCATCCCGAGCCCGCCACCATGCCCGCCGCGCTGGCAGGGGCAAAGGAGATATGGTTCAAAGCCGGCGTGGGAAGCAGGGGAATGGGGTTTGCCCTGCATTCGCTGGCCTGGTTGGGGGAAGGCCAGAGGACGGAGCTCTGGCAGACGGTGCTGCGCACCGCGGCGATGGGCATTGCGCGGCGGGGGGAGAGTTCATGCCTTACCGCCGTCCGGGTCACCGCCCGCGGGCTGAAGGATGGAGTTCGCTCCTGCCGGGCACTGTGCGTGATGGGCGACTACTATCACCTTTCCGGCCTGGTCATGGCGGCCTCCGCCGCCAGCCTGGATGAGGAAGATTGGGAGCCGGGAATATATACGCCGGAGAACGTGCTGGACGACCCCTCGGTCTTCGCTCGACTCAACCGCGCCGGAGTGCGCGTACTTCTGGGAGAGGAGAAGGATTAGGCAAGGTGGATAACTCGAAGTGCAAACCATGCGGGAAGCTCTCATCCCGTACTTGCATCCACTGTTTCCGCTGTTACAGCGGTGTTGTTATAATTGATTGTCCGGCGTGAGCAAAGGAGGTAGCAGGTAAGTGAGGGTACTGGTAACCGGAGGAGCGGGCTTTATAGGCTCCCATCTATGCGATCGCCTCGTTGCGGAGGGGCATGATGTAGTGTGCCTCGACAACCTGTGCACGGGAGACCTTCGCAATATCCACCAACTGCAGGGGAGCCCTCTTTTCCGCTTCGTTCTGGCCGATGCCGCGGAGCCGTTCAACATCGCGGTCGACAGGGTGGCGCATCTGGCCAGCCCGGCCAGCCCGGTGGATTACAGCCGCCTGGCGATAGAAACCATGCTGGTTAACTCCGTGGGCACCTACCAGGCCCTGGAGGTGGCGCGCAAAAACGGTGCCCGCTTCCTTCTGGCCTCGACCTCGGAGGTTTACGGGGATCCGCTGGAGTCTCCGCAGGGGGAGGACTATCTCGGCAACGTCAATCCCGTGGGGCCGCGCGCATGCTATGACGAGGCCAAGCGTTTCGCCGAAGCCCTGACCTCATCTTACCAGCGTATCCACGGACTGCAGGCGGTCATCCTGCGTATATTCAATACCTTCGGCCCGCGCATGCGCCGTGAGGACGGAAGGGTGGTCCCCAATTTCATCCTGCAGGCCATCGCAGGTCAACCCCTCACGGTATACGGGGATGGCACCCAGACGCGCAGCTTCTGCTACGTGGATGACCTGGTGGAGGGGATCTACCGCGCCCTGACTACCGATGCGGCCGTGGGCGAGGTCATCAACCTCGGCAACGACGGCGAGATGACCATCCTCGCACTGGCGGAGAGGGTCAAGGAGATAACCGGCTCCGCTTCCGATATAACCTACATGCCTCTTCCCGAGGACGATCCGCAGAGACGCCAGCCCAAGCTGGACAAGGCCCGGAACATCCTGGGATGGGAGCCGGTAGTAAGCTTGGAAGACGGTCTCGGGAGTGTCGCGAAGTGGTTCCAGGAAAACCCGGCGTAGGTGAAGGGGAGGCCTCCGGGCAAAGGGAAGCCCGCTACCGGGAGATAATCGCTTCGCGTTCCGATCCCTCCACCCTTTATTCCCTGTTGGGGATGCGCCTCGAGGAACTGGGCGAAGGAACCGCCCGTTTCGTCCTGCCCATCGCATCCAGGCTCTTCAACGCCGGGGGTGTGGTGCACGGCGGCGTAATGGCCTCAATCGCCGACGCCGCGGTGGCCGCGGCGCTTGCCACCCTCATCGATCCCGCCCGCGAGATGATGGCTACGGTGGAGATGAAGATCAACTACATAGCAGCTGTGCGTGGCGGGGAGTTGGTCTGCGAGGCGCGCATCATCCAGAAAGGCAGAGCAGTGGCGGTAGGTGAAGCGAGCGTCTACAGCGGCGAGGGTAAATTGCTGGCCAAAGCCATGGCCACCTTTATAGTGAGGTCAAAAGACTCAGTCTAGATCAGGCTCCCCAGCCTCCATATGCGCTTCAGTTCCCAGTCGCAGGTGTCCTCGGCGCAGCTCAGGAGGTAGAGATCGCCATCATCGGCGCGTACGCGGAAACAGATCCTTCGCGCGCGGCCGCACTCGTCTTCCTCGAACCAGCTACCCTCGATATCCATGACCGACAACTCGCGTTCATGGAGGATGAAACTGAGTGGCCTCTCGTTGGCCTTGAAGCCCGAGTAGCATTTCACCTCGACGGGGTGGTTCGCTTCCTCTGAGATGACGGATAATGATTGCCCTACGTTTGCCAACTGCATTTCTCCCGAACAAATAGGCATTTATCGTATGCTTCCGTAAATATATCATAATGTGGGTATAAAGCAAGCCCTATATTGCCCCATCTAACCGCGAGGGGTCGGATAGGTGTGGGAGTCCCGACCATCGGGTCATAGATATTCGGCTGCGGGAATCAAGACAGGGTGCGAATGCCCATCCACCCGTAGGACGGTCGATGCCTTGGGAAGCCGGTTCAGCGCCGCGATTCCAGCAGTTCTTCCAGGCGGAGGGGAGCGGGACGGCCTTCGGCATCCACCAGGGTTATGGCGTCCTGCGGACAGACGGCCCGGCAGACGCCGCAGCCCATGCAGGCCTCCCTGTCCAGGATCGGCGGCTCATCCTTGGCGCCGGCGCTGAGGGCCTCGAACAGGCAGGCCTTGACGCATTTGCGGCACCCGTTGCAGGCATCCGAGAAGACCGGCTCCAGCCCGGAGTGGCCGTAGAACGGCACGCCGTAAAAGCGGTGGGACTTCAGGGCGATGCAGCAGCACGAGCAGCAGTTGCAGATGGCGTAGAAACGGCCCCGGGTCACGTCCTTGAAGAAGGCGGCGTGCAGGCAGCCAGCCTCGTCGGTCTGGCGCAGGATCTCCACCGCTTCCTCCGCTGTGACCCTGCGGCAGAGATCGGGCTGGTGGTCGAGGATATAGCTGACGTAGGGCTCCCCGACGATCATGCATACCTCGTCAGGCTGGCAGTGGTTGGGGGAGGTCATGCGGCAGACACACTTGCAGGCCAGGATGGCCTCGGGGTTCTGAAGGATGATGTCCTTGCAGGTCTTGAAGGGGATGATGTGCTCCAGGTCACGCACCTCGATATCCTCGGAGACGGTCACCAGTCTCTGCGCCTCCTCCAGGGGCACCAGCTTGCCGTGGTAGGTGTCGGCGTAATGCCTCTTCATGTGGCCCGGTATGCGCTTTGCATAACGCGTTGCGAACCTGCCCATGCCGATGTACTGCAGGGTATGGCTCATGTAGAACATGCCGTGCAGCCAGAGGTCGGGCCGGTGCCAGCCCACCGACTCGATGTAGGCGCGGGTGGACGGCTTCATGCGTGAGACCGCCAGGGCCCCGGTTCCCGCCGCGGCGAGCATCGCCAGACCCGCGGCTGCTATCGCTCTCTTCATTCTGCTCCTCCTTAAGCGGTCAAACCCCTCGCGGACGAATGTGCCGAGTGCGCCCTCCCTCTTATCAGCATTATACATTCAAGCGAGGCTTTATTATTCACAGACGGTATCTTTTCCGCGCTCCTTACAGCTCTTCGACGATGATACGCAGGGTTGTTTATTCCCGATTCGGGCTAGCCTGGAGATGAAACACATTCATGATGGGATATTGGACAACACAGGCAAAGAGAATATCAAGATATCAAGCGGTCTATCCAGGATGGATGTATGGTCGCATCGGGTCGATGCTTAACAGCCACAGCCTCACTTGGAATGCCATCCGGGCGATGGTACCAGTCAGGCCCTCTATTCCTTGTACATGGGGGGGCGTGACTGCAGGAGCTTCTCGTCGCTCTCCAGGTCCTTGCCGTTTCCGAACTCCGCCGTCGTCAGCATCCCCGCCGGCCTTGCTGCTATGAAATCCTCCACCATCTGGCGGGCGATATCGTCGGAATACTGCACCGGCGGCGACTTCATGAAATAGGCCGAGGGGCCGAGTAGCGCTCCCGACATGCCGCGGTCCATTGCCATCTTGCAGCAGCGCACGGCATCGATGACGATACCGGCGGAGTTGGGGGAATCCCAGACCTCCAACTTGAATTCGACGGACATGGGGACGTCGCCGAACTCCCTGCCCTCGAGGCGGATGTACGCCCACTTGCGGTCGTTTAACCAGGCCACGTAATCGCTGGGGCCGATATGTACGTCGTCCTTGTCGATGTTGTGGCTGAGCTGGGAGACTACCGCGTCGGTCTTGGATATCTTTTTCGATTCGAGGCGTTCGCGCTCGAGCATGTTCATGAAGTCCATGTTGCCGCCGATGTTCAACTGCGAGGTGCGGTCGAGGACCACGCCACGGTCGTTGAAGAGCTTGGCCAGGACGCGGTGGAGGATCGTCGCGCCCACCTGGGACTTGATATCGTCGCCGATTATGGGCAGGCCGCTCTTGCGGAACTTGCCCTGCCACATCTCCTCCTTGGCCACGAAAACCGGGATGCAGTTGACGATCCCGCAGCCCGCCTTGAGCGCCTCTTCGACGTAGAAGTGAGTGGCCTTCTCGCTGCCCACGGGCAGGTAGTTTACGAGTACATCTACACCGTACCGGGAGAGAACCTCGGCCACGTTGACCGGCTCAGACGGGGATTCCTCGATAACCATGTTGTAGTATTTCCCCAGCCCGTCCAGGGTATGTCCCCTGTAGACCGGCGCGTTACAGAAGGGGACATCGCATATCTTGATGGTGTTGTTCTTACCGCTGTTGATAGCCTCTCCGACATCCTTTCCGACCTTGTCCGCATCCACATCGAAGGCACATACGATGTCGACGTCCCTGATGTGATAGGGACCCACGTTTACGTGCATCAACCCCGGTATAAGGTCGCCCTCCTTTGCGTCCCGGTAATATTCGATGCCCTGTACCAGGGACGAGGCGCAATTCCCTACGCCTACTGTGGCTACTCTTATATTGCTCATCGAAACAAACCTCCCGTAAAAACCCTTATATTCATCCCACTACCGATGGGACAGATCTCGTATGCGTTAAGCCTGTAAAGGCGTCATGTTCTTGATTGACCCCTCGTCTATGATCAATTTCTCACCCCCTTTTTCATCTGCTTTAGAGGTTTCCTTTTCTTTCTTGCCTTCCTGTATCTGCATCCTCTCCTGTTCGATCATGTCTTCCAGCCAGGTAATATCGCTCCTGAGCAAATCCTGGCGGTGGCGGTAAAGGCCCTGGCGGTAACTGTCCGTATCCTTGTCCTTGTCACGGCCCTTCCCCGTCCCGCTCATCTCGTCCAACTTCTCCTCCAGGTAGTTCTTTCTCCGCTCGAGCAACCAGAGGCGCATCTCCGGCTCCATGTACTGGAAGAACGCCAGCCTGATGCTGAACTTGTCGGCATCGGTGATCTCCGAGCTCTTGCGTGTATCCACGAGCAGCCTCTGGAACGTATCCTCACCCTCCGCCGTGATGCGGTAAACATAGCGGTTGCGCGTCTTTGCCTTCACGGTATAGGCTCTCTCGACGGCGTTTTTGGATTCGAGCCGCTTCAGGGCGGGATAGAGGGAGCCGTAGCTTATCTTCCAGAGATGACCGAGAAGATAGGAGAGGCGCTTCTTCAGTTCGTAGCCGTACATGGGCTTTTCCTTCAAGGCCCCCAGTATGGCCAGTTCAAGCACTTTACAGCCTCCTCACGTATGTTTATAATCGTTTGAAATCATACCTGTATGTGTATCGACTCGATATATCAATTCGATATATCATATCGATATATTAATGCATCGCCTTGTTTCCCACAAGCCCCAATATATTGTAGGTCTTTAAAGAATATATCAATATCTTGAAAAGGCCTCCATGGTATTTACGGGTATTGCGGATGTTTTTGAAGGGGAATATATGCCTCGGATAGCGTTGAAAAGGGTTGGAGAAGCACTTTTCAGGCGCTTCAATCACCCCGCCTTTCACAAGCTGTATAACCTGCTGCCGGTGATGAGATCATGCTGGAAGGCACTCACCTTTCAGAGCTTGTCGTAGTCACGGAGGTAGCCCTCTATATAGGCTTTGACCTCCGAGGCGGGACGGAATATCCCGAAGTGGCCCTCGCAGAGGATATCCGCGTCCAGTTCCAGCAGCTTGCGCATGGATTCGGCCCAGGCATCTATATCGGAGCCGAAGGAGGCGTAAAAAGGGCCGTGTATATCCTGGCCGAAGAGGATCTTGTACATGCCGTTGTCCATGCAAAGGGATATTGATCCCGGCGTGTGGCCGGGCGTATGGATCCAGCGCATGGGTGAAGCTCCTGCGTCGATACTCCCGCCGGCTCCCTCGAGGTGGTATCTGACCTTCATGGGTGACAGCTCCATCCCATACCAGTTCGCGGCGGTCCTGCGGCTATCGCCCTCCTCTACCGCCGGGGCATCGAGTGAGTGGATGGCGATGGGCAGGCCGTACTTCTCGGACAGGAAGGCCGCTCCACCGATGTGGTCTATATGACAGTGAGTGAGTACGATGAGCTTTATATCCCCGGGGGAATACCCGAGTTCGTCCAGGTTTCTCACCAGCTTGCGCGGCGCGCCTCCCGCGCCGGCATCGATGAGTATGGGACGGCCCATGTCCACCAGGAAGAAGCAGCAGTCCTCAGGCGAGGTGATATCCGGGCCGCCGACCTGGTAGATTCCCTCTGCGATCTTGAAAGGTTTCATGTCCGCTCACCCCGTGAATACGACGACGTTCCTGCTCGCACCTATAATATAAGGCCCCGCATGGATCTTAGCCACCTGGTTACGGGCTACAATATATACATGAGAGTGGGATTTCATGTCGGTATAAGCGGTGGTTTGCCCAAGGCAGTGGACAGGGCGGTGGAGCGTGGCTGCGAGACCATCCAGGTCTTCGTGTCCAATCCCAGGGGGTGGAAGCATTCCGATATCCTGCCTGAGGATATAGAGACCTTCCGCGCACGCTGCAAGGAGGAGGACATAAGCCCGGTGTTCGTCCACACCATCTACCTCATCAATCTCGCCGCACCAGCGCCGGAGGTGTGGGAACGCTCACTGGATGCCCTGGTGATGAACATGCGGGCGGCGCATGCCCTGGGTTCCGCGGCCGTAGTCACTCACCTGGGAAGTCACGGCGGGAGGGGAGCGGATTTCGGGATCGCCAGGGTCATAGCTGCGCTGGAAGCCGCCTTTGAGCGCTGCGAGGAACCAGTTCCCGTGTTGCTGGAAACCACGGCGGGTTCGGGAAACAGCGTAGGACACGACTTTATCCAGTTGGGCCGCATAGCCGGCGCGTTCGGGGAAGATGACCGACTGGGCATATGTTTCGATACCTGCCACGCCTTCGCCGCCGGATACGAGCTGCGCAGCGAGGGTGGTCTGCGGCGAACCCTGCAAGAGCTGGACGGCGAGGTGGGCCTCGAGCGCCTCAAGCTAGTCCATGCCAACGACAGCAAAGGGGACCTCGGTTCGCGCCTGGACCGCCACGAGCATATAGGGGAGGGAAAACTGGGTATGGAGGCCTTCAAGCTCATGGCCTCCCATCCCGGTCTGGGCAACTTGCCCTGGATCCTCGAGACGCCCGGGATGTCGGTGGAGAAGGACCGCGAGAACCTGCGGCGTATCCGTTCCGCGGCCCGGTGATCGCAGGGGTTTTCTCCGGCATTCATACAGGGCTGTTATCTAGGACGTTCAGGTGATAGCCTTGATGACGAAATAATAGGTAAACAGTCTCCTTCATTTGACTATAATGAATATGGGAAAGGAATGGAGCAATGGCGGTAATACACAAACAACTCGCTTTCGAGACGCAAGGTGATGCTCATATCGTGGAGATCACCGAACAGCTCGCTCGCTTGCTGAAGGAGACGGAGCTTGTAAGCGGCATCATGAACGTTTTCGTCCCCGGGGCAACCGGTGCGGTCACGACCCTGGAACATGAACCAGGCGTTTGCCACGATTTCCAGGAGCTTTTCGATTTCATCGCACCCGTCGAGCGCGACTATCATCATAACCGGCGTGGGGTCGATTCCAACGGTCACTCCCACGTGCGGGCGGGCCTCTTGGGGCCATCCATCACCGTGCCCTTCGAGGAGGGTATGCCCAAGTTGGGAAAGTGGCAGCAGGTGGTGTTCATCGATTTCGACGAGGTGCCCAGGTCTCGCACACTCCAGGTTACCTTCGTCGGGGAATAAAGCAGGTGGACGGGCCCCATGCATGAATTCAAGTTCAGGGACGGCGAGCTCTACTGCGAAGACGTGCCAATCCAGCGTATCGCCACGGAAGTGGGGACGCCCGCTTACGTGTACAGCCGCACCACATTGCGAGACCATTACCGTGGCCTGGAAGAAGCCTTTTCGGACCTGCCTCACCTCATCTGCTATTCCATCAAGGCCAACTCCAACCTGGCGGTGCTGTCAACCCTGGCCGCCGAAGGAGCAGGCGCGGATATCGTATCGGGAGGAGAGCTTTACCGGGCCCTCAGCGTGGGTATACCCGCTGCGAAGATCGTATATGCGGGTATAGGCAAGACCGAGGATGAGATGGCCTACGCCTTGAACTCGCGTATCCTGATGTTCAACGCGGAGTCCACCACCGAACTCGGGGTCCTCGACCGTGTGGCGGGCGAGGTGGGGGTGAAGGCCAGCATAGCGCTACGCGTCAATCCCGACGTGGATGCACAGACACATCCCTATATCGCTACCGGCCTCAAGGAGGCGAAGTTTGGCATCGGGATCGACGACGCCATGGCCGTTTACGAATATGCCGCCTCCCTGCCAAACGTGGAGGTGGTGGGCGTACACCAGCATATCGGTTCTCAGATAACCCAGGTGGCACCCTTTCGCGAGAGCCTGTCTATCGTGGGGGAACTGGTGAAACGGCTGCAGGCTAAGGGCATCGCTATCCGCTACATAAACATCGGCGGAGGTTTCGGCATACCCTACCGGCAGGAGAAGGTACCATATCCCCGCGACTACGCCCGCGAGCTCGAGCCCATTCTCAGGCAATCGGGTTGTACCGTTATCCTGGAGATAGGGCGTATGATTGTAGGCAACGCGGGCATACTGTTGACGAAAGTACTCTATCGCAAGAGCACGGGGGACAAGGGTTTTCTGGTTGTGGATGCGGCGATGAACGATCTCATCCGGCCGAGCCTTTACGGGTCTTTCCACGAGATTGCCCCCGTGATGAGCGAGGAGCGTGAGAGAGAGACCGTGGACGTCGTGGGCCCCGTATGCGAATCAGGCGATTTCCTGGCCAGGGATCGGGAGCTGCCGCGTACGGAGCCAGGAGAGTTGCTTGCGGTGATGAGTGCAGGTGCTTACGCTTTTACTATGTCGTCGAACTACAACTCGCGGCGCCGTGCAGCCGAGGTCATGGTGGACGGCGACCGTTTCGGCGTGGTCAGGAAGAGAGAGACCTATGATGACCTGGTGCGCGGGGAGATCGCCTGGGATTGACCCCTGCCGCAACGCACGCAACGCGTGCGTGTTACATTATTGGCATCGGAGGTGAAAGAGATCCAAGAGGCAAGCGCGGAAATAGGCATCGTCCATACCGGTGAAAGAAACAAGCCGCCGG
>JAFGDU010000185.1 GCA_016931915.1 Actinomycetota bacterium | reverse complement strand
TGGAAGGCCTCCAGCAGGGGCACGCAGAAACCCTCGTGCTCGCTCATGGAGACGTAATAATGGGAGTGGAGGTAACAGGCCTTGAGGCCCGCGTCGCTCACCTTGCCCAGGAAGAAGACGCGGTCCTCTATCCCCATGCGGCGCACCAGCGAGAGCAGCGCCGAATAATAGGTATTGACGGACAGCGGCCCGGCGAAGACCAGGCGCGAGAGAGCGTTAACCCCGCGGTGGTAGCAGTAGAAGAGCTTGATCACGTCCTCCAGCTTCTTGTTGGGCACGGCCCGTCCCACGTAGAGGAGGTTGGTCTTGCCGTCATCCAGCCAGCGCGAGAGCCTTTTATCCTCCTCGACCCCGTCCAGCTTGCCCAGGGGCGGGTTTATGGGCAGGACCCCCGTCTTCTCCGCGGGGAAACCGGCATCCACCAGTTCGCTCCGGTTGAAATCGGAATCGCCCAGGGCGAGGTCACAAGCGGCGAGCTGTGGCAGCAAGCCCCTCCCAAGTGTGCACAGGCGCACCGCCTCGGGGTAGAAATGCTCGTAGAACTCCGGCGGGGTGATGTTGTGGTAGATGAGCACCTTGCGGTTGCGGCTCTCCAGGTAGTACTTGTAGTTGTCACAGAAGAGCGCGTAGTGGAAGATGAGCAGGTCGTCCTCCTCCCGCGCGAACTCACGGTAGGCGGTGTCGAAGGAGGCGTAGCGCCTTCCGTACTCGTCCATGTCGTAGGCGAAGATGCGCGACTCCAGCCCCCAGCGTTCCAGCAGGGTGTGGATGGCCATGGCCTGGTTGGACACGGCGTCGCCGGCATCCAGGCGGGGCACGATCTGGTGTACCCTCAAGCCCCCTTCTCTCCCTTCATAAACATCCGACCGCCGGCCCCCCATTCCTCCACCTCGAAACCGTTGCGGCGCATAAGGGCCTCCAGGAAACGGCGCGGCCAGTAGCGCACGAAACCGGGGTCGCCGCACAGGACCTCCGACCATCCGCGGTTGAGGGCGGCCAGGACCGTCCCCCCCTCGCCCATGCACGACCCCGCCCAGGCCACTATGTACTCCAGCTCGTCGCCGCCCAGGCATTCCGGGAAGGCGACCACCAGCAGACCCAGGTCATCGGCCTTGACGTAGGCCAGGACCTCGGCCGGACGCGGGTGGAACCAGGCCGGCATGAAGCGCGCCTGGGCCTCGCTTACCGCGGTATCGCAGGTGTCGGTGGCAAGGAGCAGCCTCTTGCCGTCCTGCAGCGCCTCCAGGCTGGGGGCACCGGGTATCCCGACCATGACGGCGCGGCCCTCTCCCAGCCCGGCCACCGCCGCGCAGGTCTCGCCCTCCCACTCCGGGGGGCGCGAGGCCCACAGGTCCCGCCTCTCCGCGGCCTCCTCCAGTTCGATCCCGCCCATGGCACCACAGAGCTGGCGGTAGGAGAGGTCCACCGCCTTGGTGAAAAAGGTATTGAACTTCTCCTGCTGCTGTACGTATCCCTCGTTCACGGCCCGGATAAACCTGGTCTGCAGGCGCCGAGAAAACGACCGCAGCCGCCCCTTGCTCTCGCCACCCTCGGCGCTGGACAGGTCCGCCTGGGGTTCGAGGTGCGCTCCCGCATCCTCCAGCGCCCGCTGCAGGTCGTAGACCACCTGGATCATGGAGAAGACGTGTTCCTCTATCTCGCGCACGATATCTCTGTCCAGCAGGGCGAGCATACGTGCATCGTAAAGGCCAGCGCGGCGGCGCGCGTCCGCCTTTGCGCTCAAACCATGTTCGTCCAGCTCCTTGCCGTTGACCTCTATCATCTACTTCCTCTCCTTAAGACAAAGGTTGGGTAGCATCGAGCCAGGGCGAGACTAGCCCTGTGGGGTAAGGTGTTGCGTTTCGCGCCGCAGGCGCGGAATGTCAAGACCTGACCCCATTCACTTGTCCTTACCATAAGACTAACCATGGGTGGATTCGAGCCAGGGCGAGACTAGCCCTGTGGGGTAAGGTCTTGAGTTTCGAGCTACAGGCGAGAAAGTCCAAGGCCTGACCCCATCCACCATTACTTGAGACCAACGTCACGATAGAACCCCTGCCTCTTCGGGTATAAACATACGTATAACTTCAGCAAGCTTTGCCGCGAAACTCTCCTCGCTGAACTCCAGTAACCGCTCCCGCTGCGCCGTGATGGTCCTCTCGCGCAGCAGTGCATCGCGCTCCATCCTGTCCAGCAGTTCCGCCAGCAGGGTGTAGTCCTTTTCGAAGAAGAGCACGCCGGCACCGCCCATGGTCTCCGGCACCGCCCCCGCGGCGTAGGCAAGAACCGGCAGGTCGAAGTGGAAGGCCTCCAGCAGGGGCACGCAGAAACCCTCGTGCTCGCTCATGGACACGTAATAGTGCGAGTGGAGGTAACAGGATTTGAGACGGGAGTCGCTTATCTTGCCCAGGAAATGCACGCGGTCGCCGATGCCCATGCGGCGCGCCAGCGACAGCAGTGCCGAGTAGTAGGTGTTGAGCAGTGAGCCCGCCACCACCAGGCGGGAGGCGGCGTTGATGCCGCGGTGGTAGCAGTAGAATAGCTTGACGATATCCTCCACTTTCTTGTTGGGCACCACCCTGCCCACGAAGAGGAGGTTGGTCTTGCCGTCCTGCAGCCGGCGCGAGAACTCCTCGTCCTCCTCCACCCCGTCCAGCTTGTCCAGGGGCGGGTTTATGGGCAGCACCCCCGTCTTCTCCGCGGGGAAACCCGCCTCCACCAGTTCGCGGCGGTTGAAATCGGAATCCCCCAGGGCCAGGTCCGCCACCGCGAGCTGGGGGATGAGGTCCCTGCCCATGCGGCAGAGGTCGGCGGCGGCGGGATAGAAACGCTCGTAGAACTCGGCGGGAGTGATGTTGTGGTAGATGAGCACCTTGCGGTTGTGGCTCTCCACGTAATAGCGATAGTTGCCGCAGTAGATGGAGTAATGGTAGATGAGCAGGTCGTTCTCCTCGCGCGCGAACTCGGGGTAGGTGTGGTCGTACGAGGCGACGCGCTTGCCGAACTCGTCCATGCCGTTGGCGTAGATGCGCGATTCGAACCCCCACTCCGTCACCAGGCGGTGGATGGCCAGGGCCTGGTTGGACACCGCGTCCCCCGCGTCCATGCGGGGCACGATCTGGTGCACCCTCACCTCGCCCTCCCTTCCTCCTCCTCCAGCACGGCGGCGAAGCTGCTAACCACCTCGTCCCAGGAGTAGGCCGAGAGCACGTAATCCCGTCCCTTCTCCCCCATCCTGCGCCGCGTTTCCGCCTCGTCCAGCATGAAGGAGAGCGCCTCGTGGAAAGTGGGGTAGTCGCCGAACCACAGGCCGCCGCCGCTCTTCTCCACGTGATAGCGCGTGACGGCGCAGTCTGCGTGCACGAGGCAGGGAAGCCCGGCCAGCCAGGCCTCCAGGATCATGATGGAGAAGCTCTCCTTGGTGGAGGGATGGCAGATGAGCGTGGCCGCGGCGTAGGCGTCGCGCAGGTCGCGCTCGTCCACGTAGCCCACGTCTATTACGCGGTTGCGGAAGGAGAAGGGTATCTCTATCTGGCCCGCGCCGGTAAGCACCAGGCTCACCTCGCGGCCGGTGTTCTCGAGGTAATTGCAGAAGTACTGCAGCAGCAGCGGGGTGTTCTTGGCGATCTCCCGCCTTCCGGTGTAGAGGACGAAATCACCTTCGATGGCATACTTGTAGCGGAAACGCTCCCCGTTGGCGGTGTAAGGAGAGAAGCCCATGCCCACCACGCGCCCGGGCAGGTCCTCGCCGTATATGCGCCGCGCCAGCTCCATCTCGGGCACGCTGTTGAACATGAGGGCGCGGGCCGAGCGCATGAGCTTTTTATATATATCGTAGTAGGCGTAGGGCTCGTCGTGCAGGCAGGGGATGATATATGACTTCTCGGGCACCTCCAGGACCCCCTGGTAAGTGGTGCCGAACAGGTAGGGCGCGAAGACGAAGGCGCGGTAGCCGTCGCGCTTCTCCCCCAGGTAGCGCCGGAGGGCTTCGCTGGTGACCACGTTGCGTATCCAGAACCGCTGGCGGCGGGGGGAGACCCGCTTGCCGGCCAGGATGCGCGTCTCGGTCTTGAACACCTTGCGCGTATACTTGCGGCTCTCGGTGGGGAAGCGGCGCACGGTGATGCCGTGTACCTTCTCCTCGCCCGCCGGGAAGTGGCTGGTCCAGCTGTAGGGGTCGAGGGCACAGGTGGTGAGCACTTCTACCGGCCAGCCGCGGGCGTCCAGTTCCTCCACCAGCAGGCGGGTGAGGGTCTCGGCGCCACCCACTACCTCGGTGCCGTAGCGCACGGGGACGAAAGCGACGGTCTCCGCGCCCAAATCGCTACCTCCTCGCCTCGAGGAAGTAGCGCCTCGGAGCGAGGAGCAGCTCCGCGAGGTCGCCGCTCTCCACGGCGGCCCCTCCCAGCTTCTTCCCCCATTCCTTCTTCTCCGCAGGGGAGAACTCGCCAGCGGGGATCACCTCCACCTCCCGAAAACCCGCGCGCTCGAACAGCCCCCGCATGGTCTCTGGGTGCACCAGGCGCAGCAGGGTAGGATCGGTAAAGGCCTCCTCCACCCCCAGCACCGAGCGGGGATGGTGGTTGAAGGCTACGGCTGTTCCGCCCTTCTCGAGGCGGTCGGCCAGGGCGGTGACCATCCACAGCAGCTCGCTCGAGTCTTCCCTCTCGCCCAGGTCCTGTACGAAAACGGCTTGCAGGGATTCGAGGGGCCTGGACTCCAGGAAGTCCAGGGGGCGGGCCGAGAGCACCTTGAGGTCGCGGTCCTGTGCCATCTTCACCAGGCGCGGATCCTCCTCAACCCCCACGGCCGTCCTGCCCTCCTCCGCGGCGGCCGCCAGGAAATCCCCCGTGCCGCTGTAGAGGTGGACGATGGGCTTACCTTCCGGGAAGCGCCGCGCCGCCTCCCGCAGCAGTTCCGTCTCGTCGCTGGTGAACCCCAGCTCGACCCAGGCGGTGTAGCGGTCGAGGCCTCCGTGGAAGGAACGCTCCCGCTCCCGCTTGATCATCTCCAGGAAGGTCTCCATGGAGCGCAGGCACTGCGCGTTGAACTCCCGCTGCTTGGCGAAGAGCGCATCCATATAGGGGGTCATGAAGCGGCGGATGGCCTTCTTGGAGACCAGGATGAAGGGCCCCAGGGGAGAACGTCGCGCCCCGATGGGGTAATGGCTGGTGACCTCTGCATACTGCCGGGCAAGCTGGTTGAGGAAGATGAGCTCGTGCAGCGGGTCCAGGCTGACCTCCGCCTCTCCCCCGCCCGTGCGCTCCTCCTCCAGCTCCAGCAGGGGGAGGTCGCGGTACACTCCCTCGGCACGGCGCTCCTCCACCCTTGCCTCGATACCCCGCATAATGGCGTCCACGTCGACCCCGTTTAACTCCAACGCGAGGTTGCCCGCCGGCGGTCCTTCGCTCGGCGTCCCGCTTCCCTCGGGATTGTCCTTCTCGCTCATCTATCCTCTCCATCTCTCGCTTATCCTGCGCCTCTCCAGATATTTTCGCTGGCTAATCCAGTCATCCCTGCCGGGAGGCAATCCCTTATCCTCCAACCAAGCTGGGTGACGTCGAGCCGGGGCGGCTAGCTTTGGGGTCAGGATCTATCCTGACCCCATACACCCGTCCTATCATTAAGACCACGCTCGGGCGGCATCGAGCCAGGGCGGCCAGCCCTGTGGGGTAAGGCCTTGAGTTTCGAGCTGCAGGAGAGAAAGTCCAAGGCCTGACCCCATTCACCCGTCCTCTCCTTTAGACCAAGCTCGGGTAGCATCGAGCCAGGGCGGCCAGCCCTGTGGGGTCAGGTGTTGCATTTTCGCTTTCCGGCGTTTCGAATCTAATGGAGCTGTAAGGCGAAAACGTCAAGGCCTGACCCCATTCACCATTACCTGAGACCAAGGTCGGGTAACGGTACATCGCTTCTATCCGCTACTCCGGAGCGCTGGTTATCTCGCATTCCATGGCGAGGAATCCCTCCTCCATGCCCGGGGAATGCACGTCGAAGTAGAAGAGCTTGTCCAGCCAGTGATAGTTCGTCATCCCGTCCCGAGTATGGGCGGCGACGGAGACGTAGTACCTGCCGTCGAGCATGGCCAGGGACGAGATATTGAAGTCCATCCTCCCTCTCCCCCGTACCTTCGGGATGTCCATGCCGCGCAGGCGCGTGTTGGTGCCGTAGACCATGAAACCCATCTGATCGTAGAAGCCGAACCCGAAAACGGGATCATGCACGGGCTTGGCCGCCTCGTAGTGGATGCGCACGGTCATGGGCTCCCCGGTCTCGTATTCCACCTTCTCCTCGCCGCCGCCGTCCACGATCTCTACCTTGTGGATGACTATCTCCTTGGTCCCGAACTCGCTGCCCTCCGGGCGCATGCGCATGGCCTCGTGGTAACGCTCGGTGACGTCATGGGGGTCTCCGAGCATCTTTTCCTTGCCCTTCTCCAGCCACAGCACCCGGTCGCAGATAGAGGCAGCGATGTTCGCCTCGTGGGTCACCAGTACTATGGTCTTTCCTCCCTGCTGCATGCGGGCGATGCGGTTGAGACACTTGGTCTGGAAGGCCTCGTCCCCGACCGCCAGCACCTCGTCTATGAGCAGGATGTCCGGATTGAGGTTGATGGCGATGGAGAAGCCCAGGCGCACGTACATGCCCGAGGAGTAGTTCTTGACCTGGTTGTCGATGAAGAGGCCAAGCTCGGAGAATTCGATGATACCGTCGATAAGACCCTCCAGGTCCCGCCGTTTGAAGCCCAGGATGGAGGCGTTGAGGTAGATGTTCTCCCGTCCGGTGAGATCGGGGTGAAAGCCCGCCCCCAGCTCCAGCAGGGCCGCGATGCTGCCGTGGGTGCTTATCTTGCCCTCGTTGGGGCTCATGATGCGGGTCATCATGCGCAGGAGGGTCGATTTCCCGGAGCCGTTGGGGCCGATTATACCCAGGGTCTCGCCCCTGTATACGGTGAGGTCTATCCCCTTCAGGGCCCAGAAAAGATCGTACCCCCGCTTGCGGAAGTTTATGATCCTCTCCTTGAGGGTGTAATTAACGTCGCGGTAGAGGCGGAAGCTCTTGCTCACCCCCGTCAATTCTATGGCGGGGACCTCGGAAGTAACCCGGGTGCCTATCTCTCTCTTTTCCATCAGATGAACTCCGCGAACTTACCTTCCATGCGGCTGAATACGTAATAGCCGGCGAGGAGAAGGAATATCGACAGGGCCACGGTGTAGATAAAGCCACTCGCTGAGAAGTAATAGGCCGCGCCGCCGTTTACGGGCGAGTTGTATATGATGCGCTGCCACATGAGGATGATATGGGTCATCGGGTTGAGCATGTATATCCTCTCCGCCCAGCCGGGTAAGGTGTTCTGGATGAGGGAGATGGGATATACGATGGGGGTCATCCAGAACCAGGCCTGGAGCAGTATGTCCGTGAAATGCTGTACGTCGCGGAAGAAGACGTTGAGGGACGCGAGCAGCAGGGTCAGGCCGGCGATGAATATGGCCTGCAGTATCATGAGCACGGGGAATATGAATATCCACGGCGTCAAGGGGATCCCGAAGAAGACAAGGAAAAGGATGAGCATGAACTCCTGCAGTACGAAATGGAAGGAGGCGGAACCCAGGTAGGAGAGGGGAAGGACCTCGCGAGGGAAATATACCTTTTTCACCAGGTCGCCGCTGGCGACTATGCAGCTGACCCCCGAGGCAAGGGTGGTCTGCAGGTAGGTCCAGGGCAGGATCCCGGCCATGAGGTAAAAGGCGTAGTGCTCCATTCCCTCGGCGCGCATCTTGAAGATGACACCGAAAGCCACATAGAAGACCACCAGCATCATCAGCGGCGTCACCAGGGACCAGATGAAACCGAGGAAGGAGTTCTTGTACTTCACCTTCACCTCTTTACGGGTGAGGTTGAACAAGAGCTCGCGGTATTCGAAGAGGCGTCTTAGGTTCTCCTTCATACCTAAAGAACTTAATCCACGACCGCTTTAAAAGCAAATGGTTCGAGCCTGCGGGAAGCGAAACGTCCATGTTCAGCAGGGCGGGGTCGGAACCCTGCATCCTGCTTTTTCTTCATCTTTGGTCATGCAGCCTTGCGGCAAACGACTGGACCGGGCTTCATTCCCAGTTGCCGGGGGCCAGGGCTCTCAAGACGATAATCGCCGGGCTCGATCCAGATAAGTTGCTCAGTCAGGAGAAATTCGTGCAGCGTCGATATATCGATTGAACGGGCAGGCCGCAGTATGGTCTCGCCGCAAGCACGAGGCTGTCCCGTAGGGGCAAGACCGGAAAGAAGGTGAAGCGTATGCAGGAGATACCCCTGTGCCCAATGTGCGGGGTGCCGAGCAGGTGCACAGACGATCACCTCTGGCTGGGGGGTGGGGTCATAGTCCAGAGCAACGACCGCGAGCACCGCATGGTCCTGATCGAGTGCGATAATCTGGACCCCTTGTTCAAAGAGATAGAGGAGATCATCGGGGTACCCATCGAACGTATTGTAATCGAGACAAAGCGCAGGTCATCGAGGGATTATCTCAACAACCTCATGCCTGTCGAGGTGAAGGAGATGATCCAGAGCAAGGAGCTGGAGATAAGACCCCTGGTCGAGGCGGTCGACCTCATCGCCCATGTGCTGGGATACGGCGATCCCCGTATCGCCGGAGTCCGCTACGAGAAGGACGACGAAGACTACATCATGCAGCATATCGGCGAGCCGTATTCCGTTCCCCTCTGGTGCGGCGACCTCGCCGGTTCCTCCGAGGCGGTCGCCTCGCGAGACTATGAGGTCGAGTACCGGATGATCTCTCCGAACGTGTTGGAAGTAAAGGCCTGGCCTTCGCCACGGCCGCCGGAGCTGCAGGCCCGGCTGCAACACAAGGAGCTCACCATCGTGGATGGCAACATAGAGCTGGAGAGATGCCCCTCCTGCGGGGGACCTACCGCCCTGTCCGCGTACAGGTGGGACGTCGAACGGGGCGTGATCGTGATGGCGGATACCGGCAGGCGTGTAGCCATGCTGGGCCCAGCCTACCTGGAGGCCGTCTTCGACGAACTGGAGAGGGAACTGGGCGAGGAAATCCCGCGCATTATCGTAGAGGCGCAGCGGCGCTTCACCAGGAAGGGCCTGTACTCGGCCGAGGAAATCGGCGACGAGGATAAGTTTCGCAACCTCCTTGCCGTCAGGGGTTTCGGCAACCTGCAGGAGATGCGGTTAAACGAAAGGGGGTTGGTAATGCGCATACAGAACCCTACCCTTCACCTCTTGCTGGCGGGTCTGGTCCAGGGATACTTCGAGACTGTGACGGGCACCGAGTCCGACGTCGATTGGGATCTCACCGCGGGCAGCACCCTAGAGCTGAGGGTCGCCTCCAGGAGCGGAACTGGGTAGGTGCCGGACGCAGGAAATCATCCGAATCGTCGAAACCACACCGCGATCACGGCTGGAATACGGGCGGGTTCAAACGCGGAAACAAATCCTCCTGTCTCCGTTACCGCCTGGACTGGGGTGGTTATCTAACTCGTCGTCGGATGCCCGGTGCGGGGACTGGCCGGTTGACAGGAGCTGGGGCTTCCGGGGTCTTCGTCAAGTGTACGAGATCGCTACCAGGTGATATGGAACACGCAGGAAGCGCTTCCGTTCTTTATGCATCTATCCTGTTTGACCACGCCGTCCCTACCGAACATGCCGAGGATACCCAGGTATACCCCCTCGCCCAGTCTGCAGTCGTAACCGCAATCGGGGATATCCAGGACCACCTCTCCCTCATCCGCCTTGATGACCCTTATCGGCCTTATCCCGGGTCCCCTGTGATCCTTGGCGAAGGAGTTGGTCGAGAAGAGGATCAGGTCCAGTTCGTCCTTGATGTCGTCCGGGACGCCGCCCAGTTTCTTTATGGTCGGGAAGTAATTCATCCCCAGGGTGATCAGGGCCTTTTCGCCCGTAACCGAGCCTTCGCAGTAGCCCTCCAGAAACGCCTTATAGATATCGGTATCGTAAAAGCCCTCCGGTTCGAGTTCGTTCCAGCGCTTTCCCGTTCGTCGGAAAAGAACCGTGTCGGCTTTGTCCCGCTGGTCCGGATAGAGACTCATCAGACTTCCGGCAAGCGTGATGAACTTCCCTTTTACCTCAATCATCTCAGACGCCCCTTTCTTCCTCTGTCTGCACCGTTTTCGTCTGCTGCGACTAGCCACTTGTTAACTTAATCGCCCCATGGTTAAAAAGCTTTACCTGACCAAGCTAACCAAACGGGCATAGACCCGAAATCCCAGGTAAACCCCGTAAGAGGTCTGTTCATTCAACAGGTAGAGGATCAACAATAATGCTATTATGCCCTCGCATAGTCTGTATAAAACCCCTCCCCGAAATCCGGGGACCGATCCGAAGCGACATTGGGAGCTGCGCTGCTACGTATAATGGAGAACCTCATTCGTCTGCGCAACAACGCACGATGGTTTGTATCGCGAAAGCGACAGCGGCTTCCGAAGGATGACGCTGCGGTGTCCCAGCGCCTCCACGTTTCCGAACGTGGGGGCCTGGCACCCGTGATCTGCGCTGCCACTTCCTCTGGCGAACCCCGTCCGTGTGAGCAACCCCGCACACGGTGCATCATCATATGCATTTAGCAAGACACCGGTCTCGGGAACATAAAAATCCCCGGGCGCGGGAACATAAACGCACTCAAGATCCGGTGTAGCCCTCGGCGAAGAACCATGTGGTAGCGGTCTGCGGCACCCCCAGCGCGGCATGTCCGCCGCGGCGGCCGGAGTAGTCGAAGTACATGGCCCGCTCTACCACGATTCCCTTCCCGTCCGTCTCCTCGACCACCACGGAGACCTCGTCGGCAGAGAAATGCTCGTCCACGTGCAGGGTATAACGGGAACCGGGTGCCATATCGCGGAAGGTCTCCATGGCGAATCCGGCCTGGGTGAGGAAGGAGAACTTCACCCGTACCGGTTCGTCGCCCGGGTTTCCCACCAGTATGTATTCGTCGAATTCACCGCCGGTGTATCCCTCGGCGAGATACCATTCAGCCTGCGCTGATGGCGCCCCCAGGGAACAGGACCCCCCCTGCTTTCCCGCGTAATCGAAGTACATGGCGCGCTCTGCCACCACGTCGGTATCGCTCTCCACGCGCACCGCGACCTCCGCATCGGGCAGGTGATCGTCGACGTGCAGGGTATAACGTGAATGGGGGGCTACCTCCGCTTCCACCGTCTTACCGCCCCCGCCCCCGGGGACCATGAGGTGAAAGTTGACTTTGGCGGCCTGATCCGAGGGGTTGCCCACCAGCACCCAGGTATCAAAGGCTCCGGCGGTGTATCCCTCGGCGAAGAGCCATTCCCGCGAAAGCTGCGTTGCGCCCAGGGAAGCGTGGCCTCCTCTCCTGCCCCAGCTCTCGAAGTACATCCCCCTCTCCACC
>JAFGDU010000184.1 GCA_016931915.1 Actinomycetota bacterium | reverse complement strand
CGCAGAACATGGGGGCGAACTCCTCCAGCAGGCGGCGGTTCACGTGGGGTTCCAGGGCTATGAAGAGGAGGGGCCAGAAGACGACGCCGAAGGCCATGGACATACCGGCATCGGCCCGGGCGATCTCCTCGAACATGCGGTATGCGGCCACGCACAAGTAATTCGAGCGCCCCATGCCCCAGCCTCCCAGATCCTCGGGGAAGAGCATACGCTGGATGCCGTACCCCCCGAGAAGTCTATTGAAGGGGGGATGGATGAGGGTGTGGTCCTGCCAGTCCTCGTCGAACTGTCTGCGGTAGGGCATCACGTCCCTTTCCACCCATTCCCGGAAGATGGAGCCCAGCAGGCCGTCCATGGGCGATATGTACTCGAGCGGGCGCGTGAAGTCGTCGATTGTCCTCATCCTTACCTCCCTCATAGTTTCTTTGTATGGTAGAACCAGCGCGCGAAGTCGTGCTTGGCCAGCTCGTAGGCGCCCAGGTAACACTGTACTGTCTTCACGTCGCGCCAGTAGCGCTCCAACTGCCATTCCTTGGCGTAGCCGGCGGAGGCCATGAGCTCCATGGTGCGGTGGATGGTGTACTCCGCGGAGACGTAGATGTGATGGACGAGCATAAGCGCCGAGGTGAAGACGGCCAGCGGGCCGTCATCGCCGTAGGCCTTGGGTTCTGAAAGTATATCCGCCAGGTCGTAGGCGAGCAGGCGGTCCACGGCGATCTCTTTGGTGATCTCACCCATCAGCGCCGCGGTGAGGGGGTTCTCCTTGAAGACCTGCCCCCGCCCCTTGATGACCCGGTTGTCGCCCCATTCCTTGATGATCTCGTAGTCCGCCAGCAGCGCGCCGACTCCGGCGGCGGCCAGGCCCAGGTAAAACCAGGAAAGGAGATCGAGAAATCCTTCCTCCCCCCGCCAGGCGCAGTTGGCCGACGGCACCTTTACGCCTTCGAAATCGAGGTCGGCGTTGCGGCTGGCGGCTAGGCCGGTCTTTAAGAACTCCTGGCCGCGGCTGAGCCCGGGGGCATCACCGGGCACCAGGATGAAGGCCGGCTCCTCTCCCTCCACCGCGCAGAGCACGCCGAACAGCCCGGCGTCGGCCCCGGAGCAGGTGGGCCGCACCGCCTTGCCGGTAAGGGTCCAGCCGTCGGGGCCGCTTTTCGCCCTCACCTGGATGCCCTTGCCCCTCCGCTCCGGGGCACCGCTATCCTGCGACATCGCAGGCAGGACGAAGGACACTATGAGTGGGCGGTTGCCCTCGCAGAAGAGAGGCGCCACCGCCGCGCACAGCTCCTCGCGGTAGCTGCCCTTTGCTGCCACGGCCGCCTGCAGGGCGAGGCTGTGAGCGGCAAGGAAGGCCAAGCCCACATCGGCCCGGCCGATCTGCTCCAGGGCGGCGGCGACAGTGTAGGCGGCCTCGGGATCGTTGTGCTCCTCGCCGCCCAGCTCCTCCGGCCAGAACATCTTCTGCAGGCCGACCTCGGCCATCAGCATGGTCAGTGACGGCACCAGGAGCCCATCGTAATCCTCCTTGAGCTCCAGCCGCTTGTCCATGACCTCCTTCTGCACCATGGCCTGCAGGCTCGCCGCCAGGTCCTTGTCGGCCGTATGCAGCCGGCCGCTGGGATAGGCAAATAGGTCCTGACCGCTCATTCCAACCCTCCGTTCACTTTCTCTTCTCATGGGCACGAATGGAAACCGTTGCTCAGTGCGTGCCTGCAAAGGATCTCCGCGAACGGGGTCCCCTTCCTCTCGTCCCGCAGGAGCTCGACGTCGCCGTAGGGACATATCTCCATGCAGATCCCGCAGCCTATGCAGAGCGCATCGATCATTCTGTACCTGCTACCCATATCCGGCTCATTGGCACCGAAGGAGAGAACGGATTAACTCTTGAACGCCTGCCTGAACCTGGAGGGCTTTATCCGCGTCCCAGGCCTCAGATTATCTTGTCCTCTTTCAGCAGCGCAGCGAGTTTCGCGCCGGCATCCTCGGGGCTTTCTCCCTCCACCATGCGGCAGCGACGCTCGCGGTTAGGAGCAGCGAGCTCCGTTATCTCGTTGATCACCAGGCTTCGCGGCTCCATTCCCAGGTCGGCGGGTTTGAGGGTCTCCATGGGCAGGTTCTTGGCCTTCCTGATGGCCATCAAGCTGGGGTAACGCAGGTCGCCTACCTCGTGGCTGACCGTGACCAGCAGGGGCAGTGAAGCCTCCACCACCTCGTAGCCGTCGGGGAGCATCGTCTCCACCCGAGCCGTGCCGTCGGTCACTTCGACCTTCCCGGCCACCGAGACCGCGGGGATGCCCAGGAGCTGCGCCAGCCCCAGGCCCACCTGCCCGGCGTTGGTGTCGGCCGCCTGGCGGCCGGTGAGGATGAGGTCGAAGGGGCCCGCCTTGCGGACGGCCGCCGCCAGCAACGATGCCGTGGCGAAGGCGTCCAGGCCTTCATGGTCGCAGGAGGGGTCGTCCACCGTTACCAGCCTGTCGGCGCCGGAAGCCAGGGCCTTGAGCATGACCGCTTTGGAGAGGTTGTTGCCCACAGAGAGCATGGTGATGGAGCCGCCCGCCGCCTCCTTGACGCGGATGGCCGCCTCCAGCGCGTTCTCGTCGAATGGCGACAGCACCGGGGGTATGCCCTTGGGGGTTACCTTCCTGGCCGCGGAGTCCACCTCGAAGGCTGATGTGGGGCCCTCCGGGTCGGGGACCTGCTTGACGCACACCAGGATGTTCAGTTCCGCCATGTCCATCAATCCCCCACTATCTCTCTTATACGGGAGCTGAGTGCGGGCAGCACCTGCTGCCATTCACCAACCACGCCGTAGTCGGATACCTTGAAGATGTAGGCCTCGGGGTCCTTGTTGATAGCCACGATGACCCGCGAGTCGGATATGCCCGAGAGGTGCTGGCTGGAGCCGGAGATGGCCACCGCCACGTATACCTCAGGCGAGACGATCTTGCCGGTGATCCCCACCTGCTGGGTGGAGGGCCACCAGCCCGCGTCCACCGGGGGACGGGAAGCACCGACCGCCCCGCCCAGCAGGTGGGCCAGCTCGCGCAGCTGCTCGAAACCCTCGGCCCCGCCCAGGCCGCGGCCGCCGGAGACGATGACCCTTGCTTCCTCCAGGCGGACGTCCTCGCCTTCCTCCAGCACCTTGTCCCCGAAGGAAAGGCGCGGCGAGGGGGCTTCCACGTCGACCTTGACCGTCTCCCCCGTGCGGGAGGCGTCGGGCTCGGCCGCATCGCCGGCGCCCGGGCGCACCGTAGCAAGCGCGGGCTTGCCCTTGGAAACGAATACGGCCATGGCGTTTCCGCCGCAGATAGGCTTGGTGCTGGCTAGGGCGCCGCCCTTCATCTCCAGGGAGACGGCGTCGGTGGTCAGGCCGGCCTTCAAAGCGAATGCCAGGCGGGGGCCCAGGTCCTGCCCTACGGTGGTGTTAGCGATGAGCACCGCCGAGGGCCCGGCTTCCTCGGCCACTTTCTCCAGGGCAGTCACGTGCAGGTCGGGATCGTACGCTGCGTAGGCGCTTCCTTCCACCGTGAAAACGGCGGCCGCGCCCGACGCTATCAGCGTCGCGGCTGCGCTCGCGGTGTCGCCTCCCACTGCCGCCGCCTGCAGTTGCTTGCCCGATGACGCGGCCAGCCTGGCGCCCAGGCCCAGCAGCTCCAGGGCCACTGTATCGGGGGCTCCCGCGGGCGAAAGCTCCGCGATTACCAGGATCCCTTCCTTCTCAGCCATATACGATCTCCTTTATCTCCGGTGCGGTAACCCAGTTCGTTACCATGTTCATGGCCCGGTGATCTTTTCCCAACTCCTCTTGCCCCACATCGTGTCCCACGAGGTATCGTATTCGTCTATCTGCTCTTCATGCGATTTGAGCAAAACCTCGCCCGATCTGATGGCGTTGACCGGGCTCAATGCTCGTCACCCCGTCAACTGCCTCGCTGAAGTAGCCCGTTTATCAGCACGTCGAATGAGTTCTCGAAGAACTTGTGGTAATCATCGACGCCAAACTCGGTTTCCCGCCCGGATAAGTGCAGCTCGAGAAGGCCGATGGTCAACCTCCAGGTGATCAGCACGATCGTCCGTGGGGGCAGATCGTCCCTCGCCAGCCCCTTTTCTATGCTTTCCTCAACCAGTTGAGAAACCTGCTCCACGAGTTCACGGGTGTGATTGTCGAACTCCTCGAGGATATGGTCGGATACTCTCTGCCGCGATTCCTGCGCCAGTATGTGCTGGGAGATGTAAACATACTCCGGGTTCTCTATACAGTGTTCTATGAACGCGAGCCACACCGACTGCCACTTCTCGACGAGCCCTGCGTCCGAGGCGACGGTCTCCTTCAGCCGTTCCATTACCTTATAGGAATCCTCTAAAGCTATCGACGTATACAGGTCTTCCTTGGAATCGAAGTACAGGTAGATAGTGGGCTTGCTGAGCTCTACCCTCTCGGCGATCTCGTCCATGGTCGCGGTCTGGAACCCCTTTTCGGAGAACACGCTTCTTGCCGCCTCGAGGATATCCCGGCGCCTCTGAAGCTTCTCCCTTTCCTTGCGTTCGGCGATTCCCATCCTCCACCTTCTTCAGCCAGCCCCTACAGTAAAGTTAATAGAATATTAGTAATATTATTACTTTCAGTAATTTAATGTCAAGTGATAGCGGCTTTGTGTCCCCTTCCACTCCATGAAATCGGGTCCTCACTATCCTTACACCGTGTTATGTTGTTGGCCTCCTCATGTCGCTTGATGCACACCGGCGGTATCTTCCAGGATCAAAGCATGGGTTTCCATGGCGCTCTGAGCGGCCAATTCTGTCCCTATACCGAAACTGCCTGTATCAGCGCCGACAATATATAGACCTTCCAGTGGGGTTCTGGGAGAAAAGCGTTTATCAGCATCCTGATCATATCGTTGAGCCATACCGATTGCATCCCCGTGTCCGCGGCCACTGATCGCAGCTATAACATCTGCGTCACTTCGTTCCTTCCATATGGTATGTTCTTTTAATCCGGGATGCAGTTTTTCCAATCTGTTTTCAACGCGATCCATCACTTCATTACTCAGATCTTTATCTAACCTGGCTGGTGTAACCGTTCCTCCGTATAAAAGATGTAATCCTTCAGGAGCAAGACCTGGCTCGGTAACAGTCGGTGAAACGATGAACAATGCCATATCATCTGGCATCCGGCCTTGTCCCAAATCCTTTATTAGATCTGGCACACTGAATCGTCTGGGGGTATAAAGAGTCATGGGTATCTCGACTAAAGGTGCGTCGAGAATATATTTCACCATGACTCCTCCAACGGAATCTATCGCATTCCTCGCTTTCTCGACATAGGAGT
Organism: Actinomycetota bacterium; assembly: GCA_016931915.1. Classification (GTDB taxonomy): domain Bacteria; phylum Actinomycetota; class Geothermincolia; order Geothermincolales; family RBG-13-55-18; genus SURF-21. Next base: position 7,394 of record JAFGDU010000184.1, on the reverse strand, counting down.
CAGGAAAGTGTTGATCACCGGTCATATCCAGGGTTTTCACCACGCTCGCATTGCTGATAATGATATCGGCAGGATAGAAACCTTTATCGCTTTCCACACCTTTAACAGTCCCATCCTCGGCAATGATCCTGTTCACTGTTTCATTGAGATGCAGCTCTCCTCCTGCATCCTCACAGACCTTCATATAGGCATTTGGAATGGCGCCGTAGCCGCCTTTAGGATATGCAGTCGTTCCACTGGTAATCCAATTGTTAAACGCAAGTAAAAAATCACCTGCAGAGGCTTCGTCTGTTGAAATGCCGAACATGAGATTACAGCAGATATCTAAAAATGTTTGCATGTCAGGATCGCTCATATATTTGTCAATTATGGATTTTGCCGGAATATGATAATAAGGTTGTGCATCTTTTTTGGTTTTAGTGCTGTAAACCAGCTTAACGAGACGCAGCATGCCCAGCAAAGATTTAATGGAAGGTCTGACTATGCGATATATGTTGTACAAAGAAACGGGATGAGTCATCTTTTGATAGATCAAGCCGTCTCTTCCGCCATAGTTCAATCTCAGCAAGGGACTCTTGTTTATAAATGCAACATCGGCACCAGTCTTTTTAGCGATTTGAGCCAGTGGCCCTTTTTCGCCTCTTGCTGAAATATGGACTCCCACGTCGAACAGGCATCCTTCATGCTCAATACTTCCGGCTTTTCCTCCCACAAAGGCATTGCGCTCAAACACGATGGGTTTCACGCCGTCTTTCGCCAACAATGCGGCAACTCCGGCACCCCCGATGCCACTGCCGATCACAACAACTTTTTTATCCTTCATCTCTCGTTTCCTCCCCCAATCTTCATATAAAGGCGATTACAACAAGACCACGTCCCCTCCGGAGGTATGGAGGCGGCCATCTGGACCTCCAGCCACTGCGCCGAGCCCATCGTCCTGGACAAGCTGGGTAAGAGCCTCGATCTGAATTGTGAGTGAAAGCCCAGGACGGTGTTTACCCCCTTGATCAAGCCCGCCTCCTGCGCGGTAACCGCCCCAGCCGGCGCAGTACTGGCCGGGGGAGCCTTGAAGCCACTGAAGTCAGCGCGCGGTAAACGGCAAGCCTGATCTCCCTCCAGGCCGGAACGAATATGGGGCGCGGTTTCACCTGCAGGATGAGCATACCCTCGTCCACCCGGGCCTTGCAGGAGTGGGCCCTCCGGAAGCAGTAGTCCCCCACCGCCTCGGCCTCGAGGTCCAGGTATCTGGCATTTACGCCGGCGAAGTTACCGATCCTGCGAGCGGTTATTGCCAACCTGTGGTCGGACGATCCCTGGGCCTCCAGTCCCACGTAATCCAGGTCGTCAGGCACCATGAGAGCTCCTTTATCCTGGTTGGAGAGGGCCTCCGCTCCCAGGCTGGTCAGGTATCCCACCGCCTCACGCTGCCACTGCTCGCGCAGCCGCAGATAGTCCGAGGCCGCCTCCTCAAGCAGCCGCTCGACCAGCTCCACAACCTCCTGGTCGTCACGAGCTGGGATAACCTTGCGTACCCTCATCTTGGTGACCCGGTCTCTCGTACGCAAGTTGAGGAAGAGCTCGCCGAGGCTGAAGTCGTCGAAATGCCTCTGGCGAGCTTCCTCCTCCCTCTGGTTGACGATGAGGTGTTCTTTGAGGATCTTGGAGCTTCCCTCGAAAACGGGGCGGGGGAATCTCATACAGCAACACCTCTCAATTCGAAACCGCGTTGGTCAGCAACGAAGCACAGTGCTTTGGATTGCTTCGTCGCTTCGCCCCTTCTTAGCCTACCGGTCCCAGTTTATTTGCGACTATCTCAGCGCATCGCAGCGCTGACTCTGCCGCCATATCCACTCCTACCCCTCTGTTCTTCTCGGCATTACCGACATCAGAACCCACATATAAGAGTCCATTGATGGGCGAGATCATAGAGGGTCTGTTTGCGCCGACTTGCCAATTTGTCTGGGCCGTCTGTACCAACACCCCTTCTTTATCAAGATTTTCCTGTATATGTTCCTTACCGACTGCTTCTTTCCACATTATGTTCTCGTTCAGTCCTGGGAATATCTCTTCTCCAGCCTCAAGCATTTTGTCAGCCCATTTATTCCAATCAATATTTTCTCCAGTAGGAAGCGGGGCAGCCAAAACCATCATCTGCTTGCCCGGGGGAGCGATCTCTGGAGTCCAATTCGAGGGACTCACTGCCCATAAACTGATCTTATCGGGTATCTCCCCTCTTTCAACCCGCCTCCAATATTCCACAGGATCCTCCATGGGCCCGGAGAACACCCCCGGTACATCGGTTATCTTCTCTTTCAGGGCTGCATGTATCAGCAGGCACGACCAAGAGGGTTTCAGATTGTTTATGTAATTTATATAGCCCTTGTCAAAATGCTCCTCACCGACCAGGTCCTGAACGGTTGTTCTTATCCCGGCATTGCTTATTACCAGGGGCGCTTCCAGGAGCTTCCCATCCTCTAACTCCACTCCCTGCACCTTTCCCCCTGATACAACGATCCTTCTTACCTTCCCTTGTTCAAACTCACCGCCATACTTCTTGAACCCTTTTAAAAATGCTCCTGTAAGGCCGGCGCACCCCTCGATAGGATATGAGATCTCCCGAGCTTTCCACATGAGCCACAGTATCCTGAGTGTTTCTCCTACGGAGCTCTCCCAGTAAGGGACGACGTAGAACCCAGGAAAGCAGTAACCGACAAGGGCATGTAACATGGCATTATCGGTACGCTTGAGCAGCCAGCTTCTCAGGTCCATGCGGTCTAATTCGTCCCACCCTCTTTTGGTGAGAAGCTTTGGCAGAGTATCCACAAACACCAGCTTCGCTAAAGCAAGTATGTCCTTCGGCTGCAGTTTCATCCCTTGCAGCCTCGGCGGGCGTTTCAGCCCTTCACCTACAGTGAGCTTAAACCACTGCCCGCTGATCCACAGCGGTATCCCATCTACTTTCCTGCCCCAGGCGATCTCTTCCCCCACCATCCTGGATATAAGCGCACAATTTCCTCCGCTGCCCCGGGTAAAAGCATGGCCATAGTCTGGGATCCTGAACCCTTCTTTCTCATGCGAGGCACACCTTCCTCCCACCTTGTCGTGCTGCTCAAGCAGCAGCACCTTTCTCCCCTGCTTGGCCAGGAGTGCGGCAACGCCAGCACCACCGATTCCACCTCCGACCACGATGACATCATGCATCCTGTTTTACCCCCTTTTCTCTTATCCTTTTTTTATCTTGATAAGACTTTTACCTCCTGATATTGTTTGGGGCTTGACCAGCTGATTGGGTTTTACCCTTCAGCAACATAAGGGGAGGATATGCAGCATTGCCTGCGCTGGATTTGCCCACTGGATACCCCTTACTCCGTGCCATACTGTTGTCCTCATTATCATCTTCAAGACAATTGCTGACGCCATCGACCATTGGAGTGCATGCTGTTTTATCTTGCCGGTCCCAATCCACTTGCGACTATCTCAGCGCATTCCAGCGCTGACTCTCCCGCTGCATCCACTCCTATCGCTCTGGTCTTCCCGGAATTCGCGACATCATGGCCCACATAGAAGAGTCCATTGATTGGCGAGATCATAGAGGGTCTGTTTGCACCAACTTGCTGAGTTGTCTGGGCCACTGGAAAGCCCAACCCTTCCTTGTCAGTCCAGCTTTGAATATAGTCGGGGGGAATTACTTCTCTAAAGATCATGTGCTCGTTCAGACCTGGGAATAGTTCTTCTCCAGACTCAAGGACTCTGTCCGCCCATTTTTTCCAATCAGCTCCTTCTCGAAAAGGCATTGGGCAACCAAAACATATGATTTGCTTGCCCGGAGGGGCAAATGATGAAGTCCAATTCGTGGTAACCATACACCACATATAAGGTTTCTGAGGTATCTCTCCTCTTTCAAGCTGCTCTGCATATCCCTCAACATCCAGTGATTTCGCGTATAAGCCCCCCGGTTTATCGGTTATCTTCTTTGAAAGTACCGTATGTACCACCAGGGCCGACCAGGAGGATCTCAGATTTCTTACGTAATTCACATAACCCTTATCAAAATACTCCTCACCGACCAGATCCAGAACGGTTCTTCTTATCCCCGCATTGCTTATTACCAGAGGGGCTTCCAGGAGCTTCCCGTCACTCAACTCCACTCCCTGCACCTTTCCCTCTGATACAACGATCCTTTTTACGTTCTCCTGTTTAAACTCGCCGCCATGCTTCTTGAATCCAGTAAATAATGTTTCCGGAATGGCTTCGCACTCACCGACAGGATATGCGATCTTCCCTTTCATCAGGCCCCGAAATATCTGGATTGTCTCTCCTAAAGAGGCCTCCCAGTAAGGGATGGCGTAGAATGCGCCTGCCATGTAACCCACAATGGCGTGGAGTTTGGGATTGTCGGTACGCCTTTGCAGCCAGCTTCTCAGGTCCGTCCTGTCTAATTCGTCCTGCCCTTTTTTAGTGAGCAGTTTCGGTAAAGTCTGCAGCGCCAGCATCGCCAAAGAAAGCACGTCCTTCAATGGCAGTTTCACCCCTATAGGTCTGCCTTTTACAGTGAACCCCATCCACTCCCCGTTAACGCATATTGGTAGCTCATTTATTGTCGTCCAGGCGATTTCCTCTCCCAACATCCTGGCTATATGTGCACGACTCCCTTTGCTGCCCCGTGCAAAAGCGTGGATAAAAACGGGAAAGTGGAACCCTTCTTTCTTATGAGAGACACACTTGCCGCCCACCCTGTCAAGTTGCTCAAGCAGCAACACCTTTCTCCCCTGCTTAGCCAGGAGTGCGGCAACACCAATACCGCCGATCCCGCCTCCGACCACGATGACATCATGCATTCAGTTTTACCTGCTTTTCTCCTGTCCTTTTTTTATCTTGATAAGACTTCAAGGCATATTTGAGGAGATCTTTAAAAAACCTGCCGTACACAAACTGGGGGAATGGCGGGTTTGCCACATTATCGGGGTCAAAACTGGTCTTTACCTTTCTTGTTATTCTGTGAAACCCTCCCATAAACGGCCCCATGATATCCGCCGCTACGTTCAGGAGAAAAGCAGTATGGGTTCTGTGCCATACGTCGTGAAAGAGCCCCATGATCGGCAGCCTCAGTCCAACCCTTACGTTCTTATAATCAACGTCAGGCTCGAAAAGAAACGGCATCTCGACCCAACCCATATGGGCAAAATCGGAGGAGCATATGTAATGGTGGCCACCATCGTCATCCACGAAAGGAGGTGTCTTATCCTTCATGAAATTCTTGAGCATGGGAAGGGTTGTCTTATGGCACAGAGCCGAATGATCCAAGGAATCAACCACCGCCTTGCTATCAAAAAATGCCCCAGCAACGCGAAAACCCCGAAAGATGACGTTCGGCCTGATGGTAAGGTCGGGAAGCACTATCTGGGCCACACCTTCCTGGAACTCATCGGGAAGGTACCTGCCGCCATTCTCATCCACGATTGTCCTCAGCACCTCATCCTCATACTCGAGCTGCTCTTTCGAGGTATAGGCCGAAAGCATCACAACCAGCATGTTTTCCGCGGTTTCCTGGTAGGCTTCGCTCTCCCACATGCTGAAGTAATCCTCCTGGGAAAGTGAAGTATCGGCAGCATACCACCCCTTCTGCAGGTGGAGGTTTACCGTGCCTATCTCACAGCGGCCTATCTCGTACATGGCGTCTATCATAGAATCCATGGTGGGGAAGCCGATGGCATAGATCTTGAACTTATCTTCAGGAAGGTAAACCCTTTTGTCCGGAGGGTCTCCCCCCGCGGGCAGTTTTTCAGGGCCGGGCCAGGGAAAGAGTTTTATCCCTGCCTTGGTGCACATGCCAAGGCCTCCGCAAAACCCCCAGAGCCCCTTTATCATGCCCCTCAGGTCCGCCCCCGGACCTTCACCCCAGAAATACTCACCACCTGGGCATGAGGAGGATCCTATGTTCATGATCTCGCTATTCGGCAACACCCACTCCATGGCGAGCATAGAGCGGGATCCTACACCAAGCCGGTGCGCGGCCATGTGATTACCCTGAAAGGTCAGGTTGGCCACAATCGAGATCTGGGAACCTCCTGAAGGGATATAGCAAGTCAAACCACGCTTCATTGCCTCCACCTGCAAGCGGCCAAAGGTGGCATAAGGTTCTACCACCGCATACATGTTTTCCTCATCTATCCATATGCGGTCCATTCTCTTGGGATCTATGACCAGATAATCATAGATCGGTACCTGTGGCTCACAAGATAGAAACATGTGGGTGCCGGTGGGAATGACCTTGAAATCAAAGCGATGGGCCAGACGGTAGATCTCCTGGATGTCCTCCACCTTGCCCGGGAGGGCCACACACGTTGGGGGCCTGATCCCTATGGACGTAAAGTTCTTTGAATAAGCACGCGTCACAGCCGGATCGCTGCTTACATATTCTTCCCCTAATACTTCGCTAAGGGACTTGAGCGCAGTATCTGATAATCCCATAGTCGCCTCCTGAATCATTCCTTGGATTTCTTACTGTCGTCTGCGACTGCCAGCAGCACCAACTCCGTGAGATCGTAGATCTTGATAGGCGCGCCAGATTCCTCTACCGCATCCTTAAACGCCCTCTCACACCACGGGCAGGCAGTGACCAGGGCTTCGGCTCCGGTAGAAAGGGCCTCCTCTATCCTTTCCGCAGCCGTCCAGGAGGCAAAATCGGGGTATGCCTCCCATACCCCACCACCAGACCCGCAGCACCAGGAGTATTCCCGAATGCGTTCCATCTCCGCCAGCTCAACACCAGGGACCTGGCGGATCACGTTACGAGGAGTGTCATAGCACCCAAAGGTCCCTCGCCGGAATTCCTTAGCAGGGGTTAATCTCCCATAAGCCCCCCTGCTTCCTTCCCAGGGGATAAACGGTTCACTGAGCCTTCCCAGATGACAAGGGTCGTGATACGTCACCTTCATACCCAGGTCCTGAGTAAGGTTGAGCCGCCCCTCCTTCAAAAGGCGCTCCAGATATTCAGTCATATGTAAGACTTCCACGGGCAGCTCTTTGCCCAACAAAGGGTAGGTGTATTTGAACGCCGCATAGCAGTCCGAGCATGCGGTCACCAGGGTCGTGGCGCCGGAGGATTTAACCCTGCTCTGGACGTCCTCGGCGAAGTTCCCCGCCTCCCCCTGGTAGCCCAGTTCGTAGGCGCGCCCCCCACAGCAGGCTTCCTCACTGCCGGCGATCCCGAAATCGACTCCGGATGCCCGGAGGATATCCACCACGCCCCGCGGTATGTCCCAGAGTTCTGAGTCGTAGGAGTAGCGGCAACCCACGTGGAAGAGCACCTCGGCCTCTTCCCTGTTTATATCCTTCAGCTCCAGCCCTTCGGCCCAGGCGCCCCTTTTCGACTTCGGCTCCCCGAATACGTT
>JAFGDU010000183.1 GCA_016931915.1 Actinomycetota bacterium | reverse complement strand
ACCTTCTCACCCTGCGGGTTCTGCAGGCACAGCCACTCGTCGAAGCCCTCCCGCGTGGTGCCCTCGGCGAAGTACCAGTCCTGTGCGGGGGATGTCACGCCGGTGACGCAGTGGCCGCCCGACCAGGACAGTCCATCCGCAAGGTCGCGCACGTGTACGGTCATGCGCGCCGGGTCCAGGGTCACGTCGTGTCCGCCCTGCACCAGAACGCTCGCCGTGAAGTCCAGCATGATGCGGAAGGCGTTATAAGCGTAGCCGGTGTTGGCCGTGCCGTCGTGGTAGGGACTGGTCCCCTCGTTGTAGGGGGTCTCGGGATCGTGGCGCCCGTAGCCGCTTATGGGATAGAGGACATACTTCCCGGCGTAGTAGTCGAGGGCGACGGGGTCCGTCCCCGCAAGCAGGACGTTGGCGCGTACGGCCTTGGAATACGGGCCCGCCGGCCCGTCGGGATGGGACGGGCTCACCCAGATGGCGTCTATTATATTCAGGTCGGGGTAGATGACCTCGTTCATCATCCTGCCCATGAAGCCCTGGTAGATGAGATCGTAATGCACGTTAGTCGTCTTGTGTATGCTGGGCACGCCCATGAAGTGCTTGAGGCTGGCGGTTACCCCGGTGGCGTTATGGCTCTTGAGCACCGGTACGTTGATGAGCTTGAGGCGGCTCTTGTCGTAGCCCGAACCCGTCCAGATACCGTTGCGCAGGGAGACGCAGGTTCCCCTGCCGGTTATGAACTTGGGATAGGAGACGTTGTTGCCCAGGAGCACGTACCCCTGGCGCATGTCCCCGGAATCGAACTCGTAGACGGCGTTGTCCGTGAAGGACCACCAGCTCGAGGTGGACACCTTGGCGGGATCCCCGTAGGAATCCACCACCGCCTGGAAGGACTGGGCCGGGTTCTCGGCGTTGTTGTAGGTATGGTAGAAATCGGGGCCTCCCTCGCAATTCTCCACCAGCACCACCTCGCCGGTGAAGCCGTCCGGATGCTCCAACACGGCGGTGATGAGGCCGTGGATGACGTCGGTATTGGTCATGCCGCGCTGGTCCCAGGCGCCGTTCACCTTGATCAACACCACGTCATCGGGGGCGATGATGCCGTCCGGCCCGGCGCCGGGGTGATCGGCGTTGCTGCGGTATAAGGACACCCCTCCCTCGCCGAGAAAGCGGATGAGGGCATCGACGCCGGGGTGGTGCGGGTTGCCCGCCACCGGCACCGGCACGTTGTCGACGACGAAGATATCGTGAGCTTCTCCAGGCAGCGCGGCCGTCCATGCTTGCGGCTGCAGGGAGGCGGCGCGCGCCTGCGCCTCCCCCAGCTCGGGAACGCTGCGCCCCGCGGCCTCGGGAGAGGGTCCCCCTCCGACCACTACCGCCAGGGAGGCCACTGCGAACAAGGCCAGCATGGGGACCAGCCAGCGGCGTCTCCCCCCACGGCGGCCCAGGGCATGGGCCAGGCCGGCTCCCGCGACGGCCAGTATCCACGTGGAATGGACGGCCGCCGCCTGCTGGCAGGGATAGCGCAATCGTGAGGGCTTGCGGCCGCTGCGCAGCAGCAGCCACGCCAGGCAGAGCGCGCTGAAGAGTGGATATACCCATCTCCATATCACGGTTGGGATCTTCTTGCCGGAGCGCCATGATCTCTTCATCTCATTCCTCCCCGCTGCCACCCGAAGCGAAGAAAGGGGCCAGGGAGATCAACTGCCGGTACCAGAACTGGGCGAGAAAGGCGTAGCCGTAAAGGGCCGCACCCTGGCCCTTCAATATCCCCAGTTCCCTGCGGGCCGCCACCACCGCACCGGCTCCGACCAGGGCGGGATAAAGGGTCGCGCTGGCGAGAAAGACGGCGAACACGGGCCATCCCACCCTGCCGAAGGCGAAGAGAAGGATGGAGATGGTGAAGGCGGCAAATCCCAGCAACGGTGCCATCTTCACGAACAGCCAGAACGAAGGCAGCTGGATCATTCCAATGCGCCCGTAACGGGCCCTGTACATCATGCCTGTCTCGGAGCTCAGGGCGGTCGAGATCGCCTGCTGCCTGGCACGGAAATCATCGAAACATTCCCTCAGGCTACGGGGGAAGGGTCGCTGTACCACCAGTTGGGGGAGGAAGACGAAGCGGTATTTGCGCTTCCTGTCGTGCATGAGGCGATGCAGGCGCAGAGACATGTCCATCTCCGCCTCCATGCAGGAGAGACCGGGCTTGAAGCCGCCCGCATCCGTGAGGTCTTTCTTGCGGTAGAGGATGAGTGATCCGTAAGCGGTAACGGGACCCCCGAAATACGGCGCCCCGGCCATGTAACCAAGCTGTACCCGCAGGGACTCCATGAGCGCGAACCTGGTCATGCGGCGGGGAGGCAGGAGGTCTTCCCGCTCCATATCCAGGGGCAGCTCGACACCCATCACCGCCGGCACGGTTACCTCTCCCTCCATCAGCGGCCTCACCATGCATAGCAGCGAGTCGTCCTCCAGGCGCGGGCTGCGGTCCGCTATGCCGAAAACGGGGTAGCGGGACAGGTCGAGGGCCAGGTTCAGGGAATCGCCACTTGTGGCTCCATGCGTACGCACCAGCATCAGCCTGCGGTCGTCACTCTGGTAGACCTCGATGGCTTCGGGGGCTTCCAGTGTGCGCCGGTATACACGGTCCACACGGCGCAGGAAGTAATTCCCGATGAGCTCCTTCACCCTTTCGTCATCGTCATGACGGAAGGTCACTATCACCTCCATCTCCGGAAAGCGCTGCGAGAGTACGTGATCTACCCACTGCACGGAGTCCTCTCCCACGGAATCGAGATCGGCGGCGAGGGTGATGGGGGGTACTATTCTGCTGCGTGATAGCCGGTGGGCCTCCTCGAGATATCCCATCTTTTTCCAGCGCATTGCAGCCCGGTAGCCGACGAGGAGATGCAGCATGTTGACGGAATAAAGGCCTATATAGTAGGCGATGGCCAGGTATGCGAGGATATGGTAGGCCGTCATTGCAGCCCGCGCTCCTTACCCTCGGGGCTCCCGGTCTCCCTCCCCTCCTCGCCCACGGGTTCTCCCGTACCCGCTGTTTTCGCTTTTTCCACTTCCATCCGGGCTCGTGCAAGCACTTTCTCCAGCTCCGGATGGTCGATATCCGCGAGCAATTCCACCAGCCTGGCCTTTACCTCGACGTCGGGGAGGTCGGAAAGCACCTGGACGATCGTTCCCACGCTGCCTATCTCGGCCATACGGTGTATGACGCGGCCGCCCCCCGGCTCCTCATCCCCCTCCCGCATGTCCTTTATCAGCCTCTCCACCACGCTGCTCTCCTCCAGGGCCTGGGCGGCGGTCTCTCGCGCGAAGCGGTCCGCGTCCCAGAGCATCTCCACCAGTGGACCCTCACCGGACTCCCCCATTTCGCGCAGGGCGGCAGCCGCATTGTTGCGCACCCACCATTCCGTGTCGCGCAGCTTATCCACCAGCCTGGGCACGTCCTTCTCCTCGCCGATAATGCCCAGCGCCTTGACGGCCTGCGAGCGCACCTGCCATGCCGGGTCCTCCAGGGCCTGCAGCAGGGCGGGGCGGGCAAGGCGATGTCTCATCCTGCCCAGGGAATCGGCGGCTCGCGCCCTCACGTCAACCTCCTCGTCGGCGAGGGCTTCCTCCAGGTATACCGCTTCCTCCGCACCCCCTATGCCGCCCATGACTTCGGCGGCGAAAGCGCGCCTCACGGGGTTGCCGTCTCGCAGCAGTCCCACCAGTACGCGGCGCGATTCGTCGCCGGCTTCCTCTACCGCCTCGGCGACTTTTTCCTGGGACCAGCGATCGCCCTCGTTTAGGGCGTCGAGCATGGATTCCAGTGCCTCCCGCGTACCTATCCTGCCCAGAGCGTAAAGGGCGGCCTCACGTACCTCTTCACCGGGGTCCTGAAGCAACTTTTGCAGTTCGGGCACGGCCCGGGGATCACCTACCCTTCCAAGGCAACGCGCCGCGTCGCTGCGCCTTGATTTGAGGCGAGAGTGGAGCTGGCGGATACGGGTGTCAGTGAAGCCCGACAGCTCGTAAAGCGAGATTACCTTGTCCTTCCATTCCTCCGCTCCCTCGTCACCCATGCGCAGCAGAACCTCCTCCAGCGCCTTAGGCTCGGGATCCGGAAGGAGAGTCTGCAGCGTCTGTTCCGGGCTCAGTTTCTGCAAGGCTGCGTAGAGGATGGTCTCGTAACCTCGCATGGTCTCCAGCCTGCGCGCTTGACTGTATACCTTGAGGATGCGCGCGAAGAGGTAGCAGGCGAAGGCGGCCAGCAGTACGACCACCACCAGTAATACGAAAAACAGTACGGTACCCATCATCTATCCCGCATTCTCGCATGTTCCCGGGTCGTCCACATGTTTGTTATTATAATGCGTTCTTATGCGAGGGGTCAGGCCTCGGAATGTGAATGACTAGAATTGTGGCAATGATAGTTGAGCAAACCTTTCTTGAGTAACGTTAGCTGTGTATTGACACGAATGGTCTGGAATCAGGCACATTCCGAGGCCTGACCCCTGTGCCCGACGCAGAAGAACCGTTATCATAAGTCCTGCCAGGAGCAACGGAAAAACGAGAAAAGGGGCCGCCGCATGTTGATCGTCGACTCCCATACCCATATGTTTCACCCGCGGGTGCGTGACGATCCGTCCGCCGTCGGGGAGGAAGAGGTCGCCTTCCGCCTCATGTTCGGACATGGCAGATCGCGCATGACGGGTCCGGAGACCATGCTCTCGGAGATGGACGCGGCAGGAGTAGATATGGCCGTACTCTGCCCATTCCCCTGGATGACCCTGGAGCGCTGCAGAGAGAACAACGACTACCTGCTGGGGGTGGCCTCCGCCTGGCCCGACCGGTTCATACCTTTTGCGGTCACCAATCCGGGTCTGGGGAAGCCCGCGATCCAGGAGGCTCGCCGCTGCCTGGAGGCTGGAGCCCGCGGCCTGGGGGAACTGCATGCGCAGCCCCAGAAATTCGATCCTGCCGACCGCAAGGTCATGGAACCCCTGGTCGATCTGGTCAGTGAATTCGACGTTCCCCTCATGATCCATGTCAACGAACCGGTGGGCCACGACTACCCCGGAAAGGGGCCGATCACGCCGGAGACCATATACCGATTCGTGCTGGAATTCCCCGGGGCGAGGATCATCCTCCCCCACTGGGGAGGCGGTCTTCCCTTCTACGAGCTCATGCCCGAGGTCGCTGAGGCATGTGCGAATGTACTTTACGATTCCGCCGCCTCTCCCTTCCTCTACCGCAGCGATATCTACAGCCTGGCCGCGGCAGCCGCCGGCGGCCACAAGATCCTCTTCGCCACCGATTACCCCCTGCTGCCCTACGACCGCACCCTGGCAGATGCCAGGGCCGGCATGGGCAACGCCTCCCTGCAGGCGGATATCCTGGGTCGGAACGCCGCGCGCCTTTTCGGCGTCAATATCCCACGTGAATAGGCCACAGGCACACGGCTCCCGGTTTGCACCGGCGCTGTAGTCAACAGGCCATATCGTACGTTATAAGAAGCGAGACGGGATGCGGTGAACGCATCTCCGTGCTGGAGACAGGCGGCGTGGCCCGCCGGGGGAAGGAAAGATACCGGCGGGGAGTGAATAAAGAGAAGAAAGCGAGATGAAAGGAGCGCAAAGCATGGAGGCGAAAGCGAAGAGAAGCTGGCAAGCCATCACGGGCATCTCCCTGCTGACCCTCATCCTCATCTCCGTGCTGATCCCCCTGGCCGGATGTACCGCCACGAGCGCCAACAGCGAAATCGTCGAGCCGGTCCCCGAACCAGAAAAGCCGCCCGTCAATCCCCTCAGCGGTGAAGTAGTGGCATCCTGGGACCTGGTAACCCGTCGCCCCCTCGCGGTGAAGGTGGAGAACGATCCCAAGGCACGCCCCCAGAGCGGCATCATCGACGCAGACCTGGTATACGAGGAGCTGGTGGAAGGCGGGGTAACCCGCTTCATCTGCATATACCTCTCCAAGGACGTACAGGCCATCGGCCCCACCCGCAGCGCCAGGCCGTCGGATATCGATATAACCTTTTTCCTCAATCCCCTGCTCATCTGCAGTGGGGGCTCGAGCTCGGTCATATCCATGGTCCAGGCCGCCGGTATGATGTATATAACCGAGGACGCATCCCACTTCTGGAGGGAACGCACCCGTTACGCACCCCACAACCTCTATACCAGCACCGCCCTGTTGCGACAGTACCTGGTGGAGGAGGGTGATTCGTTCAACTCCCTCCCCGACAGCGGTCTCTATTTCGCCGCACCCGAGGAGGAAACAGCAGAAGGGACTGTGGATGAGGTAGAGGGGGGAGAAGGAGAGGAAGGGGCCGTTCCGGAGAGCGTCATGGTAAGCAAGGCGTCGGCGATCAACATCGCCTACAAGGCGGCTATATGTGCCGCCTCTTACCAGTACGACGCGGCCAGCGACAGCTACCTCCATTCCATCCAGGGAGTGCCACACACCGACCTCACCACCGGGAACAGGGTAGCTCCCAGTAATGTCATCGTGCAGTACGTCACGGTCACCAACAGCAGTCTCAGGGACGTAACCGGGGCCCCGGTCCCCGTCTCACAGGTCACCGGCAGCGGAAATTGCCTCGTCTTCACGGGGGGCAAGGTCTACCACGCGAACTGGAACAAGGGGAGCCGTTCGGTACCCACGACCTTCCTGGATGAAAACGGGAATCCCGTGCCGCTGCGCCCGGGCCAGACGTGGATACATCTCGTCTCGGATGACATCCCCATAACCTACGAGTAAGGGGTCAGGCCGATTAGTTACCCCGATGCGCTTGAAAGCTCGTAACATTCCACTTAATCCGACGAAGCTTTCGGCTGAGCACTTTCGCGGGT
>JAFGDU010000182.1 GCA_016931915.1 Actinomycetota bacterium | reverse complement strand
GCTGGGCCCGGCCACTGCTCCGGTATCGGTCATGAAGGTCAGCCCGACGGTCGCCGGGGTGTCGTTGGGGTTCTGCACCAGTACCCAGGTCTCGAAGTCGGCTTCCGTGCAACCCTCGGCCAGGTACCAGACATGTCCCTCGGGCGCGAAGGCCGCGAATACGGCCTGCAGGGGCGGGGGCCCGCCGGCGGCTAGCCCCTCGGCAAATGCCGTGAACACCGTTCCGCTGGTGAGGTTCACGTTAGGCACGGTCAGATAGACGGTGCCCGGATTGCCCACTGCCGTTACGTCGAGGGTGTAGATTCCCGCGGGCACCTCGAGATAGTTGCTTGCTTGCTTGAAGGCTATGTTGGAGAATAGCAGAGGCCCACCCTGCACCCTCACGTCTACGTTCGGTGCATCGGGAGAGAGGTGGATGAAGTTCACCCTCGCCATACCGGGTCCCGGCTCGCTGTTGTCGTCCACGAACACCAGGGGCTCGATGGACGCCGCAACGTTAGCGGCGGCGACCGTGTAGGCCGTGTTCTTGTCCAGGGTCACGTCCACATCGATAAACACGGGAGTCGTAGTCCCCGTCTGTGTGACCTTGAAGTTGTAATCGCCGGCCGGGAGCAGCAGGTAGTCGGTGACGTCTGCGAAGGCCAGGTTGCTGATGGCAACCACGTCGTTTACCCAGATGTCCACGGCCGGCGCGTCGGGCGACGCGTGGGCGACGCGCACCCAGCAGTAACCCACGCCGGGCTGCGCCACGGCCGGCGCCGCGGCCATGACCATCGAGGCTACGAAGACCATGATGGCCATGATAATCAGTTTCCTTTTCATATTCCCCTCCTGTAAATGCTCTTTCCATCGTCGGTGCACTTTGCAGGCAGCTTCTCTTACCTTCTGTTCCAAATTCAGTTCCTGCTCGTATCTATATAAAGGCCTTTCCTGTCGCGAGACCGTATGTCGCAACGGTCCCTTCCCCAAGGCTCTTTATTTCAGGTTCAATAGGGCCGCATAACTCCCTTGAGAGGAGTCGAGGCAATACATTTACCTCCCAACATGCGCGACTCCCTGCGCATCACCGAAAACGCAACCCGACCATCCTCGGGATGACCGGGCCGGTTTCACCATTGGCTCCACGCAACCCCGGTGACCAATCTGTGGCTGCGCTTCACAGCTTCCCTGTTAAAACTTGTATGCACGTTCGCTAACATCTTATTATTGACCGCAGGTAAGCTTTTAAACATCATCGACTGATGTACATCAGCGAGCCCCTCGTGTACTCGCAGGAAGCTGGCCGGCGAAGTGGGTGATGCGAGAGCAGACCTGCTCTCGCGCTTGCCAAGGACGAAAACCCGTGGAGTAATCGGGCCCATCAACTCTATGCGGCGGGGAATCGCATCTTGAGAGGGAGCAGCGATCCATCATATACATGGGGATATAGGGCGACGTCCAGGGTGAACGCGCAGTGTATACGAATAGCGTTGATTTGGCCCGTTTTAAGGAGGAGAAAATTGTTGCTTGACAGGTAGAGAGCAAAACATTCATGAATGGATGTAAGAAAACCAAGGACAGTTGATTCCTGGGGGCAAGAGAAGAAGCAGCCTTGCTCAAGGCCGCTGCGAGGCAGCAGACTAATCGCTCGCACAGGCAAGAGCATGGATTGAGTGGGAGGAGCTGCAGGGAATGTTGGGCTTTAAACGAGCGCCGGACTTGGACGTGAAAGATGGGACGGATAGGAGGGCCAAGTCTGTCGGGCATGGCGCAAGATCGAAGAGGCTGAGGTTTGCGGCCAAGGCCGCAGGAGCTGTCTGGGCCGTGAGAAAGACATGCGATAACAGTGGCGTTTTCGGGGTATTCTCGACCTTCGAGCCGGCGGACCTCGATTTCTACTCATCCTGTCTCCCGCCCACGCTGGCCATGCCCGAGAAGCCCCTGGTGAATTGCTACATGGCGGATGTGGGCCTGACGAGGTCGAGGCTGACCCGGTTTTTCGAGGGCGGCGTGCTGCTCCTGTGTGAGAGGGACGGCGAGCCCGGTTGGGCGGAGGTGGGCGTGCCGATCAACAATATCGCAGTTTATATCTATGCGACGATCCTCATGGGCTCGAGAAAGCTCATGGCCCAGAGAGTCGGTCTCAGGCAAGAAGGCGACAATTGGATCGCCGAGGTAGAGAGGCTCAGCAAGGGATGGAAACTGGAATTTACCCCCAGGCCGCTGTCGGAGCTGGGCGAGCTGGAGCCGTGGCAGGAGGCGTGGATGGCGGGCGAGAAGCACTTCGCCCAGATAAACGAGCCCCGCTTCATGGTCTCCAAGATAAGCCGCAAGGTCCACGTGCTCGACTGGACGCCCATATTCCCGGGTGACAGGACCACCATACAGACGGGCACGGCCCGGCTCACGGTCGATCCCGGGCAGGAATTGTCCCGCCTGGTGAAGAGCGGCTCGGAGGCACCGGCCGTATACCTTAAGGTGGATCGACTTCTGTTGAGGGATTTCGTACAAAACGCGTGGTCGGATGGGGTTGCCGGGTCGAGGATAAGCAAGATCCCGGCGTTGATAGGGTTGGAGGCCAAACCGCCCGTAAGATGGGGTTCGAACGAAAACGGATGATCGATTGAAAGGAGGCCAAAGTGAAGCGCATGGCCAGGACAGGGGTGACGGCCGCGGCGGGTATGGCGGGCTGGATGGCGTACAGCTGCGCGAAGATGAACAAGCGGGTTCCATCCGAGGAGGAGGCAAGGGCGTACGCCAAGTCCCTCCTGGAGAGGGTCGGCCTGGGGGAGCTCTACGATACCTGGGCGGAGGAACGGCTGGATCTGGGCGACCGCGAACTGGCACTCTATCATTTCAAGAACGACCCGGGCGACCCGGTGATGGTTTTCGTGCCCGGGACCAGCGTCTACGCGCTTCTGTATACGGAATACATGTACAAGTTGAGCAAGCAGGGTTTCAATGTGGTAGGCTTCGATCCGCGCGGCCATGGTATGAGCAGCGGCAAGCGGGGCGTCTATACCCTGGGCAGGCTGGTCGAGGATGCACTGGCGGTCATAGATCATGCCGTAGCTACCTACAGCGACAGGGTCGCGGTGTCCGGCTCATCCCAGGGAGGCATGGTCTCTTTTTATTGCGCCGCGGCGGAGCCGCGGCTGAGGGCCGCAGTGTGCCATAACGTCATAGCGCCCGACGAGCCGGACAACGAGCGCATGACCCGCTGGCCGGGGCTCTTCCGGCCCCTGATACCCTACCTGCCGGCGCTGCAGCCGGTGGTGGATTCGCCGCTGGGCGAGCTGATGACGCCGGTCTCGCTCTACCTGGACCTCAAGGCGGAGACCAGCCGGCTCATACCCGACGTGGGCCGGTTCCTCAAGGAGGACCCCCTGGTCGCGAGCGCAGTGAGCGTGTCTGCCCTGCACTCCCTGGCATCGACACCACTGGCCGTTAAGGTGGAGGAGATCGAGACCCCCGTCATGGTCATCCACGCCGGGCGGGACAACATCTTCCCGGAGGATTACGTGCGCCGGGTCTACGGCCGGCTCACATGCGAGAAGGAGTTCCTATATATGCCGGACGCGCCGCACCTGGTGATGACGGATCACGTCGATGACATCATCCCCACCGTATCCTCCTGGCTCAAAGAGATGATGGGTAGATGAGAGCACGCTACATCAACTGCGCCACCATGTATTCCCGGCCCGCTCCGATGTTATGGTTGACAAGATAATATTATAAACATAATATTATCAACGTAATATCTGTGTATCTTGGTTTAAGCATCGAGGAGGAAGAGATGAGCGGGGATATCTACGAGGAACTTGCACGGCACCTGGACAAAGCGGTAGCGGGAGCACCCATGTCTCCGGCGCTGATGGGGATCCTCGAGATCCTCTATCCGGGCGAGGAAGCCGAGGTGGCGTTGGAGCTGGCCATCTACGAGAACAGGACCCTCGCCGACTTGGAGGCGGCACTTCCCGGGAAGGCGGGCAGGCTGGAAGAGATACTTGACTCCATGGCCCATCGCGGCACCGTCTTCACGCAGCAGAAGCCGGGCAAGGAGAGGATATACCGCTTGCTTCCCAGCGTGGTGGGTTTCGCCGAGGTACCGTTTCTCGACGGCGAGGACACGGCCGAGAAACGCGCATTGGCTCCGCTGTGGAAGGAATATATCCTCGAGGAGGCTTACGGAGATGAGATGGCCAGGGGTATCCCCCTTATCAGGGTGGTGCCAATCGCGGAATCGCTTGAGGACAAATCGCAGGTACTGCCCTTCGACGCCATCGCGCAGAAACTGGACGAGACGTCCTTCATGGCCGTGGGCCACTGCCCCTGCCGCCAGATAGCCAGGTACACCGGCGAGGGCTGCGACCACCCCACCGAGCGCTGCATGCACTTCGGGAGCCTGGGCCGCTACATGGTGGAGATGGGCAAGGCGCGCGAGCTTACCAGGGATGAGGCCCTGGAGATGCTCCGCAACGCAACCGAAGAGGGGTTGGTGCACGTCTGCGACAACCTCGAGGGCGGCCTGCGCACCATCTGCAACTGCTGCCCCTGCTGCTGCGGCTTCTTCCTCGCCCGCTCCCGGAGGGGGCTGGACACGCTCGCCCGCTCCAACTACGTGGCATACGTGGAGGCGGATGACTGTATCGGCTGCGGCACCTGCGCGGAGAGATGCCCGGTAGACGCGATCTCCATGGTAGATGACATCGCCGTGGTGGACGAGGACATGTGCATAGGGTGCGGCGTTTGCACTCCCACCTGCGAGGGCGCGGAGGCGATCAAGTTGAGGCAGCGCGAGGAGACGAGCCCTCCCCCGGACCTGCAGAAGTTCCTCGCCGCGCGCATGAAGTGAGCAGGGTAAGAACTCGTTGGCGACCTGTGAGAATAAGCGAGAGGGACAATGGCTGACATCAGGAGCGAGAGGAAGGACAGGAGCCGCGAGAGGATTCTTGCGTCCGCAGGCTCCCTCATGCGCAGGAAGGGCATCTCCGGCGCGAGCGTTTCGGAGGTCATGGGCGGAGCCGGGATGACCGTGGGCGGGTTCTACGCCCATTTTCCTTCCAAGCAGGCGCTCGTGGCGGAGGCGCTTCGCAATACCATGCGCAAGTCGAGGGCGCTGATGGCGTCGGCGGCGGGCGAGGTGAAAGGCGCGGATTGGCTGCGGGCGGCGGTGAGGAGCTACCTGTCGAGGTCGCACCGGGACCACCCGGAGAGCGGCTGCCCCCTTCCTGCAAACCTGGGAGAGATAGCGAGGGCAGACCCCGCCGTGCGCGAGGTGCTCGCCGGCGAGATGGCGGACATGACGGGCGAGCTGGCCTCGCACCTGGAGGAGGAGGGGATCGCGGACCCGAAGGGAGAGGCACTCGCCATGATGGCGACCATGGTCGGGGGCCTGGCTCTATCGCGCGCTCTGCGGGGAAACGCTCTCTCCGACGAGGTCCTTCAGGCCTGCCGCCGCCACATCGACAACTCCCTGTCCGCCGCAGGCTGATACGCCCATAGCGGGATCGACCGCATATCCGTATAGTATTATGTAACGGGCCCAGCGGCTGGAATAACGGGGAGTGAAAATGGGGGATCACCGTTCTTGCATCCTTGTCTTTATCGCCGCCGTATCCCTGATTGCTGTCTGTGTGGCAATGGACGCCGGCTGCGGCCAGGAAGCAGGAATGCAGCAGGTGTGGGATTTCGATCAGCCAGGCGACTACACCTTCGAGCGCGAGCTGATCACGGTGAACGAAGGTGACGATTCTGCCGCAGCGCTCAAGGAACTCCCCGCCGATGCCTTCTGGAACGTCACCTACGAAGTGCCCCTTCCCGAGCAGGCCCCCGAGTACCACCAGATGGCCTTCGATGCGGACGGCAACATAGTGGCCATCGGCTCTAATACGGATATGCCCGTAAGGCCGATAACCGGACAGCTACTGGTCGCAAAGTACGACCGCAGTGGTCAGCTCCTGCCGGGCTGGCCCAAGTTCCATACCGATCCGGTCTACAGGTGGAACGAGGGAGAGGACGTCGCCTTGGACGAGGAGGGCAACATGGCCATAGCCGGCTACTCCATCGTCAACGGGCGGTCGTGGGTCTTCTCCATGTGGATGCTGGCTCCTGACGGCACCATACTTCCCGGGTGGCCGCAGTACGTCGCCAGCGATCACGCCTACGGTACCGGGGTGATCGTCGATTCCAACGGGGATATCCTGGCCTGCGGCGCATGCGGCCCCACCGGTCACGACCAGATCCTACTCGCCAAGTACAGGTCTGACGGCACCCCGGTGGAGGGATGGCCCAAGGCTTACAATCCCGTTGCGGGGCAGGGAGCGTTCTCCTACGACATCATTCAGGACGCGGATGGAGACCTGATGGTCGTGGGCTATGCAGGTTCTGCATCCGGAGGACGAGACGCGGTCCTATACAAGCTCGACCTGGATGGGAACGTGCTTCCCGGCTGGCCTAAGATATGGGATTCAGCGCCGGGGACCTACGACGAGTATTTCGCCCTTTCGCAGGACAAAAACGGCGACTATTGCATAGTGGGTACCGGCCAGGGTGCGGACGAAGGCAGCGGCAAACTGCTGGTCACCCGCTACAGCGTGGACGGCGAGCAGCGCGCCGGCTGGCCGCAGGTATACGACCGTGAGGGGGTGCGCAACTACAGCCCGCCGGACGCCTGGCGCGGCATGGTTGATGGCCTGGGCAACATAGCGTGCGCTTTCATTGCACAGGCGCCGGCGCCGGAGGTGCTTACCTTGGAGTACGAGGCCGACGGTTCCCTCGCGGGCGGTTTTCCCAAGACGGTCAGCAGGGAAGGCTTTCTCGTGGGTACGCGCTCCTGCACCGTCGACGAGTTCAACAACATCTATACCGCGGGCTTCTCGCATCTTGCGGGAGATGAGGATATCGATCACACGACCTTTCTCGCCAAATACCCTCCGGCACCATTCTCCACCGGCATGCCGACCGTGACCACGAAAACCGGGCTTGCGTATACGAAGCTCATGGGGTTCAGAGAAGCGCTGTGGGAGGGCAGCGAGGGGAGCACCGCGTACCAGCTTTCGCCCGACGGCGAGGAATGGTATTTCCATGACGGCTCGGGGTGGATAAAGGCGACCCCCCGCGAAGAGACGAACACGGCCGCGGAGGTGGACGAAAATATCGCCGGCTTCGACTCAGAGGCCGGCTCCGGCACTCTATATATAAGGGTCTTCCTGGTGAGCGGCGGCAGTGAGAAGGTACAGCTCGACTCCATCAGCGTAGAATACGAGTAACGGTCGTTCATCCTGTGTACACCGGCAGGCGATATGAAGCGAAGCGAGGGTACATGGAGATAAGGGAAGCCGGACGTGTGGACATACCCATCCTTGCGTCGCTGATCCGAGATTCCTTTCGCGACGTGGCCGAGAGGTTCGAACTCACGCCGGAGAACTGCCCAACCCACCCATCTTTCTGCGTTGATGAATGGGTGGAAAAGGCCATGGACAGGGGGGTCAGGTACTTTCTGCTGGAACTGGAGGGAGTTGCCAGCGGATGCGCTGCCCTCGAGAGGGCAGGGGACGAGGCCTGTTACCTCGAGCGCCTGGCTGTCCTGCCCGCCTGCAGGCGCAGGGGCTGCGGGGGGGCGTTGGTCGCAAAGATCGAGGCGGAGGCGAAGGCCGCAGGCGCGCAACGCCTGGAGATAGGGATCATCTCCGCCCAGCGTGACCTGCACGACTGGTATGCGGAGCGCGGCTTCGGCGAGAAGGGGAGAAAGAGCTTCGAGCACCTTCCCTTCGAGGTGACCTTCATGGTACTGGAGCTCTAGGCTCGAGGCCGCTCCTCTTTGGCGATCTCCAGCGTTGCGCTGCCCTCGATCACCCGGGTTCCTTCCGCTTTCTCCGACCACACCCTGCAGGTAACCGCCAAGAGATCTCCCTCTTCTTCGACGGTCTCTACCACCGCACTGGCGGTTATCTCATCGTCGGGGTAGACCGGTTTAAAGAATCTGACATCGATCTTCTTGATCCCCTCGGGATGTCCAGCGAAGTCGCAAAGTATCTGGGTGATGTAGTTGAGGTGCATCACGCCGTGGGCGATTATATGCTCGAAACCGAGCTCTTCCGCGACGACGTCGTCCTCGTGTACGGGGTTGAAGCTTCCTACCATCTTCCCATATATCAGGATGTTTCTGCGTGTCACCTTGTGAGTAATGGATGGGAGTGTCTGCCCGACCCTGATATCCTCGACCGTCACGTGTATCAACCCCTTAGCCTACCCGCAGCGTCGATCTTGCAAGGACCACCGACTCTCCATCTTCATCGGCTATATCGCCTTCAAAGGTGATGAATTCGTGTCCTTCCTCCTTACGGATTTCCGCTATCCTGCCGCGGATAGTCAGGACGTCCCCGGCCTTGACGGCCCGCTTCCACTTGTTTACCTGTCCGACGTGGATAATAGGTTTACCCAGGTCCAGATCGAGCTCCTTATCGCTTATGATATGTGGCACCAAGAGGAGGGTGTATGCGACCACCAGTGTATGGGGTGCATAAAGGACCTCGGCATCTTCGTCGTTGAAGAACGGATTGTCGTCCTCTACGGCCCTGGCATAGGCGAGGACCATCTCCCTGGTGAGCTCGTAGGTGACGTGGGGATATTCCTTGCCCACCACCGCTTTGTTCACCGCCGCACCCCCTATATGACGCCCTTTTCCTGCAGGTCGGCCAGGCGTTCTTCGCCATAACCCAGCAGGTCTGCCAGGATTTCCCTGGTATGTTCTCCGAGCATGGGCGCGGGTCCGGCGATACGCAGCGGAGTATCCGGGACCTTCAGGGTAGGCCCGCAGATGGTCATGGTCCCGGCCCCTGGTTGCTCGACATCCTGCAGCA
Source organism: Actinomycetota bacterium (assembly GCA_016931915.1). Taxonomy (GTDB): domain Bacteria; phylum Actinomycetota; class Geothermincolia; order Geothermincolales; family RBG-13-55-18; genus SURF-21. Next base: position 16,558 of record JAFGDU010000182.1, on the reverse strand, counting down.
TCCCTCGTACCCGGGTCTGCTCCATCTCGATGGCTTCTGAGACGCGGTTGACCGGCGCTACGGGTACTCCGACCGGAAGCAGGACGCCAAGGACTTCCTCCCGGGTGCGTGGGGAAGTCCATTCCTCGATGATGGGTTTCAGCTCCGGCTCGTGCTGGGTGCGGCTGGGATTGTCGACGAACCTCGGGTCTTCCCTGAGCTCGGGTCGGCCTATGGCATCTGCCAGGGCGCCGAAATTCGTCTCGTTGCCGCAGATGATAAGCACATCTCCGTCACTGCAACGGAAGGTATCGAAGGGAGTGATATATTTCAGCCGGTTGCCGTTGCGCACAGGCTCCTGGTGTTCGATGGTGTAGGTCAGCATGTTGGCATCGAGCAGGGTGAGGGAGACGTCGAACATGGAGACGTCGACCAGGTTGCCCTTACCCGTCTTCTCCCGGTAGAAAAGGGCCATACATATACCCATGGCCCCAAAGACCGCGGACGAGATGTCTGATATGAGTGAACCCACCCGCGTGGGAGGACCATGCGGGAAACCCGTGATGCTCATGATGCCACTCATGGCCTGGATCACGGAGTCATATCCCGGGAGGGGTGAGAGCGGACCGGTCTGCCCGTACCCAGAGATGGAGCAGAGGATGATATCGTCCTTCAATGCCTTGAGGTGTTCATAGTCGAGGCCGAGCTTGGCCATGGTGCCCGGGGTCATATTCTCCACCACCACATCGCTTATCTTTACCAGCTCGCGGAATATCTCTACCCCCTCGCTCTCCTTCAGGTTCAAAGCTATCCCTTTCTTGCCGCGCTGCAGGGTGACGTAAGAGCCGCTCCAGCCTTCCTTGAAAGGGGGGAACAGCCTGGAGTCGTCGCCCCGCAGCGGCCTCTCTATCTTGATGACCTCCGCGCCGGCATCCGCCAGGAACATGCTGCAGGCGGGACCCGACACAGAACCCGTGAAGTCGAGGACCCTTATCCCTTCCAGGAGACCACCCATAATGAAAAACCTCCTCGTTGACAGGCCGGCCTTTTGCTCGGAGAGCACTGGGCAAAATATGGGGATATCTGGAATGAGGCTGCGGTTTTGCGAGAACTCGCCGGACTAGCTTACCTTTGATTTGCGATAGGTGCACCCTCCTTCCGCTGGCGATGCTATTCTATCATTCGAGCCGTTTAACCGACAGCCTCGTATGCTTGCTCGTCTTAGCTAGATAGTTAGCATTGCAAATAATCCCGCACATCTGTAAGTTGAGGAAGAGGAGATTGGATTTGCGACTGCAGGAGAGACCGCCGGGGATATCGAGTATGAGGATGGGATGAAAGGATGATGGAAAGGAACCTCAGGCTTATAGCGGGAGAAGCCCTGGAGGATGAAGGGCGGGGAGTAGCGCCCGCGGCGGAAGATGACGGCTATCTGCTGGACGCTTATTCCCGTGCCGTATCCGGGGCCTCGGAGAAAGTCAGTCCATGGGTGGTGAATATATCCGTGACGCAGGGGGGGCGCAGGAGGAGCGCGCCCGGCGAGGAGGCGCAGGGGACGGGTTCCGGATTCGTGTTCACCGGCGACGGTTTCATCCTCACCAACAGCCACGTGGTGCAGGGAGCCCGCAAGGTTGAGGTTGCCCTGCCGGACGGAAGGGATTTCCGTGCGGACATAGTGGGCGATGACCCCGATACCGACCTGGCGGTGGTGAGGATAAGCGCCAACGGTCTGGAGCCCCTCTGCCTCGGCGATTCCCGCCTCCTGCGCGTGGGACAGCTGGTCATCGCGGTCGGGAACCCCTATGGGTTTCAGTGCACGGTGACCGCCGGGGTCATCAGCGCCATGGGACGTTCGCTCAGGTCCCGCTCCGGAAGGCTCATAGACAACGTCATCCAGACCGATGCCGCCTTGAACCCAGGTAACTCCGGTGGCCCGCTGGTGAACTCGCGGGGCGAGGTCATCGGGGTGAACACGGCGGTCATCTATCCCGCCCAGGGGCTCTGTTTCGCCATCGCCGTGAATACAGCCAAGTTCGTGGCGGGAAGGCTCATCCAGTACGGGCGCGTGAAGCGTTCGTACATAGGGGCGGCGGGACAGGATGTGTCCCTGAACCGGCGGGTGGTGCGCTACCACGATCTCTCGGTGAGCAAGGGTTTCCTGGTGACCCAGATGGAGCCGGGAAGCCCGGCCGCACGAGCCGGGCTCAAGGAAGGGGACATCATCGTGGCCTTCAACGGCTGCCCGGTGGCAGGCGTAGACGACCTGCACCGCATGCTCACAGAGGAGCAGATAGGCGTAGCGTCCAGCCTCACGGTGATCAAACGTGCGAACAAGAGAGAGGTGAAGATAATCCCCACCGAGAGAGCGCATCTTAATTAGACATGGCACGCCGGTTATGCAGTGCTGCTTATGGACCTGTGTTTTGGTTTCGGGTATCCTGATGCACACGGGCTTAGCGTAGCGGAGGTAGGAGGCGGAAAGGATAGGGTTATATAGATGGTGAAGAAAGCGACGCTCAAGGTGTTGCTTGCCGGTTTTGGGGCAACCACCGTCGCCGCGGCCGCGGCCGGTACGATGAAGCCCAGGCACGGGCTGCATCCCGACGACTGGTCCATGTACGAGGAAGGATCCATGCGGCGCAGCTACCGCAGTATATCCCACTTTCTATACCATCTGAGAGAGCTTGTGAGCGTTCAGGCGCCCATCGCCGAGGTATATATCTTGCGCGCTATCGCGCCGGCCTTTCGCGAACGCATCATGCTGGTCACCGCCTTGACCAATGAATGTTCGTGGTGACAGTTCGCACACAGGCGATTCGGTCGGATCGCGGGCATATCGAAGGATGAGATGAAGGACCTGGTGAGGCTCGACCCGTCGAGGTTCGATGCGCGGGAGCACGCGGCTCTGTGCTGGGTGCGCGAGACGCTCACCAGCATCCAGGGGGCCTCGGAGGATACGCTCGGGAGGTTCGAGGAGGCTTTCGACGAGAGGCACAGGGAATACGTTGTGGCCACAATGAAGGCGATGTACTTTTTCAACCTGCTCGGCAATACCGCGGAGAGCCTGCTGCTACGCCTGCTGGGCCGGGATGAGGAGCAGACCGAGGTCTGCGAACTCGTCTACGATTAGGGGTGCGGTTGTGAAGACCATAGGTTTGATCGGCGGAATGAGCTGGGAGTCGACGGCGGAGTATTACCGCATCATCAACCAGGTGGTGAAGGAGAGGCTGGGGGGCCACCATTCCGCAAAGCTGGTCATGTATTCCGTGGATTTCGACGACATAGAAGCTCTCCAGCATCGGGATGAGTGGGAGGATCTGACGCGGCTGATGGTAGAAGCGGCCCGGAGGGTGGAGAGAGGCGGGGCGGACTTCCTGCTTATCTGCACCAATACCATGCACAAGATGGCCGGGGAAGTGGAGGAGAGCGTGGGCATACCCCTCCTGCACATCGCCGATGCCGCGGCGGATGCGATCAAGGCAAAGGGCTTACGCAAGGTGGGACTTCTGGGTACAAGGTTCACCATGGAATGGGATTTCTACACGGGAAGGCTGCATGATGAACATGGCATCGAGGTCCTTGTCCCCGGGGAGGAAGACAGGGGCGCGGTCCATGCTGTCATCTACGACGAGCTCTGCCACGGTATCGTAAATGACGATTCGCGAAAGCTGTTCGAGCGGATCATAGAGGATCTGGCCTCCGAGGGAGCACAGGGCATCGTCCTCGGGTGCACGGAGATCCCCCTGCTGATAAAACAGGAGGATTTCGAGGTCCCGATATTCGATACCACCGAGATCCACGCGCTGGCCGCGGTCGATTATGCGTTGAAGTGATGGTCCCGCTCCCTCTCGATCATTCCCGCTAATGCGAATTGTTCCCTGAACCATACATACAATGTTCGACCAATCCCGGGCTGCATGGGATAAGAGGGCGGCAAGCCCCTTTAACAGATTCTTAACAATCCCCCTTTATATTTAATTGAGGTTGAAAGGGATTTACATGGAAGAAAGCTTATGTCGTCAAAGGAGTATGAGATGAAGAAGACATCCGTCCTTCTGGTCGCCATGCTCTGCTGCGCCGCGCTTTTCATCGCCGGATGTCCGAGGGCGGAGAGGCTGGCGGACCCGGAGCGAGGGGATTCCGCTACTGGGCAAGGCGACGATCATGAGACAAGCCAGGGTTCCGGGTCGTCAACCGAGGCGCCCGGCGAAATACCCGTCTATCCCGGCGCCGATCAGTTGGGAAGCGGCAGGAAGATAACCGTGACCGGCCTGCGGGTGGAGGGGGCCATAGATGGCTCCACCTACCACGTCGAAGCCGACTACGAGGATGTGGCGGCTTGGTACCGCGATCGGCTTTCGGAAGCCCTGGAGCTCTCCGCCACCATAAGCGGCGAGCGGGGGAGCGGGCGCGGGACGATCTTCGTGCTTCTTTCCGGAACCGGTACAGGGGCTGCCGCAACCGTCGCCGCCGCCGACGATGGACCGGGCACGACAGTCAACATCGGTAACTGGGAAGGTTCCATACTGGAAGATAGGTAAAACCGTCGATCTATACGAGCAAAGCCGAATCGGTAAGAAGAGGGTGAACAGGATATGCGTTTTTTCACCAGGTGGAGAAGGGCGGGCAGAAGGTCAACGAGGAGAGTCGTGCGCAGGCACCGCCTGATCCGCCGTTTCTAGTTCGCTGCGGGAGTAAGAGAGCACGCCGTCAGCCCATACTGCGTATTCTCTCAATGCGATCCATGGCTGATGAGTGGGTATTCATCGATCGTGCAAAGAATCTGGCGGACCCTTTTCGGGGGTCGAGGGGTTGATTGAACAGCATGTGGCTTATAAACAAACCTCCCCATGATGAACTGCGCGATCTCGAGATATCGGACTTCTCGATGGCCCCAATTACATCCTCCGGGCTCTTTGTCAGTAGCAGGGCGTGTTCGTCAGCCAGATGGTCCCGGCTCTTCGGGATCACGGCAAGGAAGTAGGCGAACCATAGCGGAAGGAGGATTATGGATAGCGCGCCGCCGATGATGTGCAGCAGGGTTCCGTAAACGGGGTGGTAGTTGAACTGCATGACCATGGGGTCGTCATGCAGGTCGGGCATCAGCCAGTTCCGGCGTTGCATTGACTGGGAGAGAAGGATAGCGCCCGAGATGCCGGTTCCCAACGCCCAGAGCCTGATATCGCCGGACAGGATGTGATAGATCTCGTGCGCCAACATGGCCTCGATTTCTCCGCGGTCCAACCTCTCGACTGCCTCTCTGCTGATCAGGATCTCAGCGTTATCAATATCCGAACCAACGCTCAGGCAATTGATCCCTCCCATTATCACGGGCCTGAATCCTATGCCAGGTAAGCCCGCAGCCAGGGAAACCCCTTCCGCGGCGCGTTCGAGTTTACGCATATCCCCGGAGGCCAGGGTCGCGGGCGGGAAAAGCCTGGTGAAAACATCCTTACTGCTGCGCAGACCCAGACAGTAAAGCAGCGGGAACGCAAGTAGCGTAACGCCCGCGGAGATGGCCAGGATAAGGAGCATCTCTACCCGCCAGCGCATATCCTCCGGGCTTAACAGCAATGTGGCGAGGAAGACCACGATCAAAGCAACGAGGAAGAAGAGAAGTACGGCCAGAAAGACCCTTCGCCTGTTTGCCCGTATCGCATCGAGAACGAACGTCCTCTCCGCTACCTTATCCATGATCTTGCCCCCGGCTCAGCACCATCTTTGCTCGCAATGGTCCATCTGTCACGCCGTGATAGAATCAGCGATTTCTACTTAACATTAAGTTCCACACATAGCTGGGCTTTCCTTGCCGTAGATGCCCGGTGTCAATCGCGCGTGCTTCCGGGGATGTGCATACTCCCAACCGGTCCGGCTCCCGCGAGGAGGTACTCCGCCGCCTTGAGGCCGCTCTTCATGGCCGAGGGGACTCCTCCCAGGGCCAGCATGGAGAAGGCCTGGTAGCCCGCCATATACAGGCCGGCTATGGGGGTGCGGATGAGCTCCACGGCCTGCTCTTGTGAGCCCTCCAGGTAGTCCCAGGACCAGCCGGCTACCGCGCCCCCACTCCTGCCTCCCCTCTCCTCGAAGGTGAGGGGAGTGGCAACGTCCATATAGGCGACGGCTTCCGGCAGACCCGGGACAAATCCGGAGACCTCCGCGACCAGAGCGTGCGCGAGCGAGGTCTTGTAGGCGAAATAACCGTGATGGCGCTGCCTGGGCTGCGGCCTGAAACGTGCGAAGTGCCGGTGGGGCACGGCTACCCTGATGACCAGGACCGCACCTCCCTCGGGGGCCAGCAGGGGATCGTCCGCGCTGAGGAGGGTAGCCTCCAGTTCCTCTCCCGCCAGGGCATGGGGATCGATCTGCGGGGCGTCCCAGTCGGGGCCCGCGCCGTCCGGGGGACCGCCGCCGTGGCGGCGGTAGATGATGCGGCTGGCGCCTGTGAACGCCGAGAGGTCCACCCGCTGCGCGTCCAGACCCAGGCATATCTGCAGGTTGGAGGCGGTCTGCGGCGCGGCGGAGACAGCGCGGTACAGCTCGTCGGGAACGGCGTCGCGAGGGCAGAGACGCGTAAAAGTCGCCTTGAAGTCGGCGTTGGAGATCACGGCATCCGCCTCTCGCCGTGTCCCGTCTGAGAGTAGCGCGCCCATTGCCTTTCCGTCCCGCACCATGATCTCGGCCACTTGCGTACGCAGCATCAGGCTGCCGGGGCCCTCGGGGTTGTAGAGCGTTGTGGCGATATCGATACCGGCTCCACGGGACGGGGCTTCCCAGCCGAGTCCCTCCGCCAGGAGGTCGCAGAGCCCGCGCATGCCTCCCGCCGGGTAATGGATGCCCCTGGCGCAGAGGAGGGACCACATGGCGGCCAGCAGGGTGATGCTGGAGTAAGGTTCGCGGCTCCCCATACTGCCCAGAATGCGGCGCAGCCTCCAGTCGCCGATGAGCGAATCGAGGTAGCGCGCGGCGCTTATGGACTCCCCTTTGCGGGAATGGGACATCCCCTCTTCCGCCAGGCGCCCCTGCACGGAAGATATCTCGTTCATGTGGCCGAAGAAGCGGCTGATGGCCGCTTCTTCGTCGGGGAAGAGCTTCGCAAGCGCGGTAATCATCTCCCCGTAGGGCAGGGAGAGGGGGGCGCGCAGGCCGAAGGCCCTGAGCTCGTAATGGACCCGCTCGTACTCGAGGGGCTTGACTATCCCTACCCTGACCAGGATATCCTTCACGAGTTCAGGGCTGCTGAAGCCCAGGGGCCCCATGGGGAAATCGAAACCCCTGCGGTGGTAGGCGTAAGCGGTGCCGCCGGGATGGGGGTCCGATTCCACCACCAGGACGCGCAGCCCCTCCTCGAGCAGGCGGGCAGCGGCGGTCATGCCGCCGATACCGGCGCCTATTATAAGGACATCGTAGCTCTCCGCCATCCACCGCCCTTTTCCGTTGCCAGCAGTGACGTTCAAGACACTTACATTATTCCCCGACCCCGTGCTCGCATATGCAAGCCCGCCAGGAGCAGTGATTTAGCGGCGCGTCCTGTATGCCTTGCCGACCCTCCCGTTCCTGCGGTGATAGAATAGATGAATCCTGTTCTTCGAGCAAAAGGGGAAACCAATGCGCACGATCATCAAGACACTGGCGAAGACGGCGGCCCTGGGCGCGCTCGTCGCCGCGGTAGAACCCGTCATCACCGAGCGCCGCTATCGCAGCGAGAAGCGGGACCCAGTGGTATGGTCGCCGGGGCGCGATGAAGCTTTTCTCCTCACCAATGCCGAGGTCGTGGATGTGCTCACGGGCACGGTGCTCCACAAGCGGGGGATCCTGGTGAAAAACGGCAGGATAGATGACATCCTCACCGAGAAGAAGGCCGCCGCCGTGGAGGGCGTGAAGACGCTGGACGCGGCGGGGTGCCACGTGATACCGGGGATCATCAACACCCACTGCCACATGCTCCTGGCCAGCAACCTCAATCTCAGCCCCGCGACGCTGATCAGCATGGGCCGGCAGATAGAGCGCCATTTCGAGGAGTGCATCGTCCACGGCGTAACCACGGTGAGGGATGCCGGCGCACCGCCCCTGCTGATGCGCCGCTACATGGACCGCGTCGAGGGAGGGGAACTCCTCGGTCCGCGCGTCCTTTCCGCCGGATCTTTCATCAACGCTCCGGGAGGATATCCCTCCGATTACCTCAAGCTGCCTTCGTTCCTGGAGGAGAAATGGGGCCCCTTCGTGCGCCAGGTGAAAACGCCCCGGGAGGCCCGGGACGCGGTGAAGAGCAACGCCGAGTGGGGATGCAATTTCATCAAGATCGCCCTGGACGACCACACCCTCTTCGTGGGCCAGAAGCAACTGCCCGTCCTCGAGGACGAGGTCCTGGCAGCCCTGGTGGACGAGGCACACGAACACGGCTTGAAGGTCTCGGCCCACCACCGCTTTCGCAGGGGTTTCGTCAGGGGCACGCGGTTCGGGCTGGACGGCATGGAGCATATCTCCGCCGACGAGGTTTTGGATGACGCGGAGGTGGAGGCCTTCGTCTCCGGCGGCCGCTTCATCGTCCCCACCGTGCAGGTGGGGTGGGCGCTGGCCGGGTTCAGTAACGGCGACCCTTACCTCGAGCATCCCCAGGTGCAGCGGGCGCTGGCCAACCGGCTGGAGGTGGTGAGGACCATCTATCCCTCCCTGTGTGAGCCGCCCGTGTACCGTGCCCTGCTGGAGTACGAGAGGTGCTACCGCGACCCCACCTACATCGAGCGCCGCCACCTCATGTACACACTGGATTCCAAGATCTTCACCGAGGCCCTGGTGGTCGGGGAGGAGAACCTGAACAAGCTCTATCACGCGGGAGCGCTCTTCGGATGCGGCAACGACGGGGGTGTTCCCCAGCTCTTCGCGGGTATCCTGGGCATTGAGATGGTCATGCTGGAATCCAGCACCGACATGAAGCCCCTGGACGTCCTGCAGGCTGCCACCATCAACAACGCCCGCATCATCGGCATGGAGGACGATCTGGGCACGGTGACCAGGGGGAAACTGGCCGACCTGGTCCTGCTCCCCGGTAACCCCCTGGACAACATGGAACACGTGCTGTGGCCCAACGCCGTTTTCAAGGAGGGCAAGCTCGTATATACGTCTCACCAACCCGAACTGATGGGAGCTTAGAAAGAAGTAAGACGAAATCAACGTTCAACTACGGCGCCGGCAAAAAACAGAGAGAGTAGCAAGGAGAGGGAGATGAGCCTTATCGACGTGGATGCCTTCGTGCAAGCCTTGAACGAGGACCCCGAGTTCGCCATCGCGGCCCGCTACTGGGACGCGACCCTGAAGCTCAGCATGGGCGAGAGCAAGTACATGGTGTTCATCACGGGCGGCAGGGTCGTGGGGATCGATCCCGCTCCCGGCCTGATGGAGGACTGGGACTACGACTTCCACATCACCGCTCCCCTGGAGGAATGGGAGAAGATGCTGCAGCCCGTCCCGCCGCCGTTCTACCAGGCCCTGTTGCCCGCCGTGCTCCTGCACGGCTTCGACTTCGGCGGGGATTTCGAGACCTTCTGCGCCTATTACCGCGCCTTCTCGCGCTTCTTCGAGGTCATGCGCGATAATACGCTGGCGATGGGGGAGGGATGAACATGGCCAGGTTCGAGAACATCACCGGGAGATACGTCTACCTTGACGTGGACGGCGGAGAGTACCGGGTATATTTCGAGGAGAACGGCACCGGCATCCCCCTGCTGCTGCAGCACACCGCGGGCTCGGACGGCAGGCTGTGGAGGCACCTGCTGGCTGACGAGGAGGTAGCGGCGCACTTCCGCATGATCGCCTACGATATCCCGTATCACGGCAAGACCCTGCCCCAGCTCGATTTCGAGTGGTGGAAGGAGGAGTACAAGCTGCGCAGGGACTTCCTCACCGCGTTCGTGGTCACGCTCGCCCGCGAGCTGGAGTTGGAGAGGCCGGTGTACATGGGCTGCTCCATCGGCGGGCACCTGGCCGCCGACCTTGCCTATTACTATCCCGAGGAGTTTCGCGCGGTGATAGGCATCGAGTCCGCCCATTTCACGCCCGGCCTGAACCAGAAGTGGCTCTACCATCCCAGGATAAACAGCGAGTTCAACGCGAACATCTCCCTCGATATGATGGGTCCGGCCTCGCCCGAATACAGCAAACGGGAGACCTGGTGGTGTTACAGCCAGGGAGCGCCCATAGCCGTCCTTGGTGCCCTGAATTATCACTGCCAGGAGCATGACCTCACGGGGTTGGCCCAGGATATAGATACCTCGAAGGTGGCGGTTTACCTGCTAACGGGCGAGTACGATTTCTCCTGCCCGCCCATGCTCACGCAGATGCTCGCAGACGACATCAAGGGGTCGAAGTTCCAGGTGATCGAGGGGATGGGGCATTTCCCCATGAGCGAGGACCCGGTCCGTTTCCGCGAATACATCCTTCCCATCCTGGAGGAGATCCGCCAGCTGTAAGGCATTTGGGTCAAGCCTCTCCTCGTGCCTGGGCGACATCCGGCCTCCGTCCCGAGCGTAAACGTCAACGTATGCGACCTGGCCATATAATGTTACGCGGCCCAGCCTCCGTCGATGTAGATCACCTGGCCGGTGATGTAATCGGCGGCATCGGAGGCCAGGTACGCGACCGCTTCCGCCAATTCGTCCACCTTGCCCATCCTCCCCAGGGGCGTTCGGGCCACGATGGCCTCGGTGAGCTCCGGGCTCTTGGTGATATATTCGCTCAGTCCCACCTCGAAGAAGGAGGGCCCCAACGCGTTGACGTTGATATGGTGGGGAGCCAACTCCAATGCGAGGGTACGGGTGAGCTGGTTCACCCCGGCCTTGGTGGCGCCGTAAACGGAGGCCAGGGGAGACCCGGCGGCTCCAGCGGCGGATGAGATATTGATGATCTTCCCCTTGCCGCGACCGATCATGTGCCTGGCAACCGCCTGCGAGAAGAAGAAGAGCCCCTTGAGGTTGGTGTCGAAGATCTTATCCCACGACCACTCCTCGACGTCCACGGCGTTGCAGCGGATGGGGTTGGTGCCGGCGTTGTTCACCAGGATGTCGATGGCCCCGTATTCCTCTACGGCCTTGTCCACGGTGGCGAAGATCTCCTCTACCTTCATGATGTCGGTGGCGAGGGGAAGGGCGCGCCTCCCCATGGCGCGGATCTCCTCTGCCAGCTCCCGGTTGAGGTCGAGTTTACGCGAGGTGAGCACGAGATCGGCGCCGTGGCGGGCCAGCCCCAGGGCGATGCCCCGCCCCAGGCCGCGGCTGGATCCGGTGACCAGGGCTACTCTGCCCTCCAGGATATCGGGTTTCAGGACTTCGAATTCCATGCCCACACCGCCTTTCTAGATGAAGCCGAGGCTCTGGCGTATGCCGTCGAAGATGGGCCTGGGAAGGGACTGATACTTGAGCGCCTTACTGGTGGATAATCCCAGGTTGACCTTGAGGGAAGCGGCCGCCTCGGCGAACTTCAGCGCTGCCGCGGTGGCGTTTAGCACGGGCACCCGCGTGCCCTCGACCTGGTTGTAGCCGCCGAGGGACAGGGCGGGGCCCAGGGACGCGCATCCCACGACCACCACCTCGGCTCCATCCTCCACCATCTTTCTGGCGACTTCCTCGAAGGGGGGTACGGCGATCTTTGCGGGCAGCTCGAACATGGCGGGATAGAGCTTTTCGTCCAGCTCGCACGAGCGGAAGGGCTCACGGTCGATCAGCCGTGACTCCAGGCCGTAACGCCTGACGTTTTCCTCCAGGACGGGGATGAACTTCTTGCGTACGGTCACTACGCCGAAGTTGCGCCCCAGCATGCAGGCGAGGAGCATGCCCGCCTCTCCCACACCGATCACCGGTATGGAAAGCGACTCCCGCGCCTCCTGCAGCCCCGGGTCGTTGAAGCACGCGATGACGGCGGCGTCGTGTCCCTCCTCGCCGGCGATCAATCCGTCCAGTATATAGACGTTATTGAGCAGTTCCATGTATTGCGAGGCCACGAAATAGGAGGCTTTGTGAAGATACGAGAAATCCACTTGTGTCCCGGAAAAAGCGAGACCGCTCATGTGTTCTTCCAGCGCCATCCACATCTTCTCGGCATCCGGGACGCCGGGGATGTCGCGGGTCGAGATGTTCTGCACCAGTATCTTCATGCCGTTCACTCCCTTTATTCCTATCCGCAGGTCAGTGAGGGGATATGCCCGCTTCCCTCTCCGTCATCGCCTTATACTTCTGTATCTCTTCCTGGGATTCCAGGTAGATGGTCATGCGCTGGGCCTGGAACGAACCCTCACCCTGTACCGCCAGCACCTCGATCTCCTGGCAGAGGATGCGCCTTATGAACTGCAACATGCGCAGCCTCTGCTCGGCCGTGGCCTCCGCGGTGCCTCCCAGGTACTTCTCCATGAAACCGCTTAGCTCGGGATTGGAGAAATCGGCATAAGTGGGCGCCGTGGAAAGCAGGCCGCCGGAGACGTCCTGTACTATCTCCACGCAGCGGTGGAAATTACTGGCGAAATAATACTTGGCCATATTGGTGATGACCGGGTTAGGGGTCGGGATGCCGCCATGCACCACGTAGTCCACGCAAGCGGCACGGGAGAGCGATTTTAGCATGTTTACGTATATGACCAGGTCGGTTACCTTCTCAATGATGTGGGTGGCCTTGTCCACGCCGTTGTATTCCGCCATGGCCTGTGCCATGCCCACCATCATCTCAGATACGGGGACGCGGTAGCTGGCGGCGGTATGGCGGTGGAAATAAGCGAAGTTGTACACCAGGGGCATGGCGAAGGCCCATTCCCCACACAGGAAAACCCGTTCCCAGGGCACCGTGACATCGTCGAAGATTATCAGGGAGTCGGTATGCCAGCGCAGCGGGATATCGACCGGGAAATCGAGGGGCCCGAAATCCGCCTTGATAGGATGGGCGACCTGGATGATGCCCGGGGTGTCAACGGGGATGGCGAAGGACACGGCATAGTCGGCGTCGTCCTCGCTCATGTTGCGGCAGGGGACCACGAAGAGCTCGTTGAAATAGGCTGCGGCGGAGATGTGCGCCTTGGCTCCCCGCACCACTATGCCTTCGTCGTTTCTGTCCACTATACGCAGGTAATAATCAGGGTGTCCCTGCCTGGGGGAGGATGGACGCTGGGAGCGGTCTCCCTTGACGTCGCTCATGGCGACGGCCACGGAGAGGTCGCTGTCCTGAAGGTAACGGCGGTAAGCCTCGGCCCTCTCCCTGTACTCCTCCTTGCCCATGAGGGCGGCGGTTATGTTCACGGCGTTCATGGCGTCGGAAGCTATATCGTGGGTGAAGGGTATGGCGCCGCTTCCCAGGCGGGTTGCCTCTACCATGAGTTCGTGGCGTTTGAGAAGATCGTCTCCGCTCCGGGGTACATGGTAGTAACGACTTATACGATCGCCATCCTCACGGGTGACCACGGCCAGGTCGCGGTATTCCTCCATCTCGGGCATCTCGTAGTCGATGGCTGCCGTTTCGATACAGGTCCTGAGCATGGGATTGGCGAGGACGTCGGGGACCCTCTCCCCGCATAGATAGACCACCCTGCCGTCCTTCAGGCTGTCCTTGTACTGCTGTGCCGTCATCAATGCCATGATGCGACCTCCCTCTCTTCTAAATGCGCTTCTTCGATATAGATAATAGTCCTTTCCGCCCCACGTGCAGTCCGTATGCGGCGGGCAAGGCTTGTCCCGCCTCCCGTTACGGGCCTGATACTCGCGCGTCCGTGTATCCCGAAAGTACGATCGTAAAGTTACTCCGTTCGCCTTGAGCCATGCACCAAAGCGAAAAAGCTCCGGAGGACAGGCGATCAAACCACAAGCATGTTTCTCGAGCGATCATACCGGTGCTTGTTTTCAAGCCAGGGACAAAGGCCTCATAAAGTGTAACCCAAAGAGAAAAATCATGACAAAAAGCAGCGAGTCAATCGCGGGTAAGATCGACCGCGTATGGACGCATAAGGCTTATTTCCCTTAATGTATAGGATGCGGGGTAAAGGAAAAAGACTGAAAGGCTGTCCGAGATGTGGTGGAGATACGTTTTGATCCGGCCGTTTTTCGCTATCGCGGGGAACTCCAAGAAATATAACCTCAAGGTCGCGGGCGCCGAGAACGTGCCCCACAGGGGCCCTTTTATAGTCGTCTCCAACCACCAGAGCAGCCTGGACATCATCGCCAATTCCCTGGCGCTCAAACCGGCCCTTACCCACAGCCACATGTGGCCGTGGGCCAAGACGGACATCGAAAAGGGCAAGGAGGGTCCCATGGGCTGGGCGTTGTGGAAAGTGTTCGGGGTTATCCCCATCGACCGCTCGAAGAAGGACCACTCAGAGGCCATCATGCTCAGCCTGAAATACCTGCGGCGCGGCGAGTGCGTCTTCGTATTTCCCGAGGGCACCCGCAGCAAGCCCAAGGAGTTGAAACCCTTCCAGTTCGGAGTGGCCAACCTGGCCCGGGCTGCCCCAGCACCTGTCCTCCCGGTGGCCGTCTACAAGAGGGAAGAGGATGGCGGCCTGCAGGTGAACATCGGTAAGCTCTTCACCCTGCCTCCCAAGAAGAGGATGTACGAGATGTTGGAGGACCTGGAGGAAAAGGCGGAAGGCCGCTTTATCCAGCAGGTCGAGACCCTTAGGCAGTGGGCTGATACCGTGCCCAAGGACAAGAAAGGCATGAAGCTCATCGCCAAGATGGTGAGGATAGTGACGGACTTCGTGTCGCGTCAAGATATACCGTTCGACCTCTTCTTCCGCCTGGCCGAGGAGGAGGACAACGAGTTCATCAGGGACCGGGTGTTCGAGCTGTTGCCAAGCGATTGGAAAAAGGTGGAACTGAACGGTCAACCCAAATCGCTCTCGATCACTAAAAAAGACTAGTTGCATAAAAGGGGGGAGAGATGCTCTGGACCATCGCGGCGAAGGACGAACACGGCTACGGCTACGCGGCTGGTAGAGGACGGGAGCGTCTTTACAGGAGCGCGCTCGACCATGCCGCAGCATCCCTCAAGAGGAGGGGAGCGGATGCGGCGCGGGCGGCCGCAAAAACCAGGCGGCACATGGCCTTGCTCGCGGAGCGCTACCCCGCGCACCTGGAGAGGATGAGCGGGCTGGCGCGCGCCCTGGGGGTGGAACCGAACGAGGTGGCGACGGGCGCATTGACCCTGGCATCCTTTGTCGGCACGGGATGCACGAACTTCACCGCCGTGCCACCGGCGACCTCCGACGGCAAGGTCTACGTCTCGTGGAATTTCGACCTGCCGCCCTGGTTCCGGTTGCTCGTCGGCAGGATGCCCCTGTACGTGAGGGATATCGCGGGCAGCAAGCCATACGTATGCATGGGGCTGCCGGTGCTCTTCGGGATAGGTGTGATGAACGGTGACGGGCTCTCCTCCTGCGTGAACTCGGTGGGGGCCATGGACAGCGGCGAAGGGCTGACCTTCTTCGAGCTCAACAACCTGGCCATGGAGACCCAGTCTACGGTGGACGGGGCGGTGAGCGTGTGGAGGGACAATCCCCGCGAGGTGGTGCCGGGCCTGGCCATCGCCATCATCATGAACGCCAATAATATCTTCGCCGATGCAAGCGGCGATGCCGCCGTAATCGAGCACTCCCACAACCACATAGCGGTGGCAAAGGCGTCGGAGCACGGCGGCGTGCTGGCCTCGGCCAACCACCACCAGTTCCTGGACCGCTCCCTCTCGGGCGGCGCGGATCCCATCATCGAACCCCTGATCACCGGCTCCTACGCACGTCTTGCCCGCATGTGGGAACTGCTGGAGCGGTTCAAGGGGAGTGTAGATCTAGGAACCATCAGGACCATCACCACCGACCACGGCCTCAACTACTCCACCCTGGCCGAATTCGGCATAGAGCGCAGCTATTACGACGAGCGCATCGACGACGCCACCATCTGCTGCCACCCCTGGAACTTCTTCCGCCACCTGCGGCGGCTGGAGATCGTCGAGGCCATGGTGGAGCTCAACGTGGCCAAGACTCTCAACAACATACTCATGGACCCCGCCCGCTGCACCATCTACATCACCCCGGGGAATCCCTGCCGCAAGCAGTACGTCCCCGTATGGGTAGGTGACTCCCTGCGCATGGAATGGGCGGACAAGGCCAGGGGAGAGATAGACTACGCGCCGGAATGGCGGCCCGGGGCGCGCTCGCGCCGCATCGACGTCTTCCGCCGGCCCTATGCCAGCGAGGTAAGCGACCGTTTGCGCTCCATCGGCCTGAATATCTTCGGGGGCCTGGATCGTTTGATGGAGTCATTGATCGCTGGCGATTGAACATGCTTCTGGGCTACAACACGAGAAGCCGGCTGTCGATCCGCAGGCTACGCCGTAACCGGCAAAGGTACGAGTGATTCTGCAAATAGTACGGATTCGTAATTCTGTGTTTGGTTGTACATAGCGCCTATATCAAATGGTAAGGGGCCGGGTTTTATACAAACCCGGCCCCGGTAGTTAATGTCTAATACCCGATGGAGTCGTGAGCCCAGGTACGGTTGTTGCCGTACATGGCACGCTCACAGATGACATTGCCCCCGCTGGAGCTGACCTGGGT
>JAFGDU010000181.1 GCA_016931915.1 Actinomycetota bacterium | reverse complement strand
GCCATGGACATAGACGGCCTGGGGCCCGCGACCATCCGGGAACTAATGGACAAGGGTTACGTGAATACCGTGGAGGACATCTACTATCTCGATGAGGAACAGCTCCATTCCCTCACTGGCTTCAAGGAAAAGTCGGTGGCGAACATGATGGAATCCATTGCCGCGAGCAAGGAGAGGTCCCTCTCGCGCCTGCTCTTCGCCCTGGGTATCCGCCATGTCGGATCACACGTGGCTGAGGTGCTCGCACGCCGCTTTCACACATTGGACAGACTTGCCGCCGCCGGCGAGGAGGAGATGCGCGAGATCAGCGAGGTCGGCCCCGCCATCGCCGAGAGCGTGAAGGCCTTCTTCGAGGAACCACGCAACCTGCAGCTCATCCAGCGTCTCACAGAGGCGGGGGTGAACATGGAGGAGGAAGTGGAGGAGGGGCCGCGTAACCTGGAAGGCCTCACCTTCGTCCTCACCGGCGGCCTGGATTCGATGACCAGGGATGAGGCCCGGCAGGCCCTGGAAGGCAGGGGGGCAAAGGTGAGCTCGAGCGTGAGCCGCAAGACGGACTACGTGGTCGCGGGCTCCGATCCCGGCAGCAAATACGACAAGGCACGCGAGCTAGGTGTTAAGATCATCGGGGAGAGCGAACTCATCGCTCTGCTGGAGGGACGGGCGGAGACGGAGGCGAAAGGAGAGAGATGATAGAGAGGAAGGACGTGGAGTACGTGGCCTGGCTGGCCAGGCTGGACCTTAGCGAGGAGGAGATAGAGAGGTATACGGGCCAGTTGGGACAGGTGCTGGAGCACGCGGAGAAGATCAAGTCTCTCGATACCGAGGGCGTGGAGCCGACCTCCCACGCCATACCGCTCAAGAACGTCATGCGCGAGGACGTTGTGCGGCCCTGCCTCTCCCAGGAGGAGGCGCTCTCGGGAGCCCCCAGCAGCGAGGAGGGCTATTTCAAGGTGCCGCGTATCATATAGCTCGAGGAGGAGAAGAGGCTCCGTGATCCCTGTATACCGTGTCTTGATAGCGGTACTCTTCGGCGGTATGGCCGCCTGGTTTCTGCGCTATCGCTACGACCGCAAGGAACCGTCAGTGTGGTTTTTCGTATGGCTGGTGGCCTCCGCACTCAACTATGCCTTGAGCGCCGCCGCGTACTGGGTTAAAGACATGACCATCAGCCAGAGCCTGTGCGCGGCTTCCTTCACCGTCCTGTCCATCAGCCTCTTTCTCATCTTCGGTTTCGCACGTTCGTTCACAGTGGACGCAAGCCACCTCCTGTTCTACTGGAGCGTGCCCCTGATGTTCAGCATGGCATTGACGATCATGTATCCTGAAGCGCTCTTTGTTCGCAGCGGTGATATCTGGGTCTTGAAAAAGCTCAATGCCGCCACCGGGGTGTATATTGCCATCGGTGCTTTATACGCCATGCTCGCCGTCTATTATATCGGCGTGCTCTACAGGACGTTGCGGTCTCACGGCCAGAAAAAGGAGATGAAGAATACCCTTTATATCCTCGCGGGGTTGCTGCTGTTGTTTATCACTGCGGCGGTCGGGGGCTGGTTGAAGGCGTCCACGGACCCCGGAATACCCGTCGTGGAGATCGGAAACCTCATAGGGGCACTGATGATAGTGTGGGGCGTTACCGGCCCGATGACTGCCTTTACGGCGCGAAAAGCAGAAGGAGAGAGATAATTGGATCCACTATACAGTCTCAGGGCATGGCAGCTGAGGGATATGCTCAAGCGCGGGGAGGTAACGGCGATAGAGGTGCTGCGATCGGTCCTCGACCGTATAGATAGGGTGGAGGAGCGCGTGAGCGCGTATCTCGCCCTCACGCGGCCGGATGCCGAGATGGGCGCGGAGGAGACCGACCGCCTGCTTGGGCAGGGGGAAGACCCCGGCCGCGCGGCCGGTCTGCCCATGGCGATCAAGGACGTTCTGTGCACGCGCGGCATACGCACTACCTGCGCTTCGCGCATCCTCCGGGAGTACGTTCCCGTCTACGACGCCACCGTGGTGGAAAGGCTGCGTCGGGAAGGCCTGGTCATGGTGGGCAAGACCAACATGGACGAGTTCGCCATGGGCTCCTCCACCGAGAACTCCGCCTTCGGCCCCACGCGCAATCCCTGGGACGTGGGCAGGGTGCCCGGCGGCTCCAGCGGGGGCTCGGCAGCCGCGGTCGCGGCGGGGGAGGCGATCTGGGCCCTTGGTTCTGACACGGGGGGGTCCATCCGCCAGCCCGCGTCCTTCTGCGGCCTGGTGGGCATGAAGCCCACCTACGGGCTGGTCTCGCGCTACGGGCTGGTCGCCTTTGCCTCCTCCCTTGACCAGGTGGGCCCCATAACCCGCGACGTGAGGGACTGCGCCATCCTGCTCTCTCTCATCGCCGGTCACGACCCCCTCGATTCCACCTCCCTGCGAACCGAGGTTCCCGATTACCTCTCCGCCTTGGAGGGGGATATCCGGGGCCTCAGGGTGGGCGTGCCACGCGAGCTCATGCAGGAAGGCCTGACCCCGGGGGTGAGGGAGGCCATGGAGAACTGCCTCGATACCTTCGAGGGTCTGGGCGCGGAGGTGGACGAGGCCACTCTGCCAAACCTCGACTACGCGCTCTCGGCCTACTATATAATCGCCCCTGCCGAAGCCAGCTCCAACCTGGCACGCTTCGACGGCGTGCGCTACGGCCTGAGGATAAAGGGTGCCGGGGATATGATGGAGATGTACGGCGGTACGCGTGCCGCGGGCTTCGGACCCGAGGTGAAGAGGCGTATCATGCTCGGAACCTACGCCCTTTCGGCGGGATATTACGATGCCTACTACGGGCAGGCCCAGAAGGTAAGGACCCTCATCTTGCGGGACTTCAATACCGCCTACGAGAAGTACGACATCCTGGTGAGCCCGACCTCGCCGACCCCCGCGTTCGCATTGGGTGAAAAGGTGGACGATCCCCTGGCCATGTACCTCTCGGACGTGTGCACCATCCCGGTGAACCTCGCGGGTATACCGGCCATCAGCATCCCCTGCGGCCTGGAGGACGGACTCCCGCTGGGGCTGCAGATCATGGGCAAGGTGCTGGACGAAGTCACCATCCTGCGCGCGGCGCGGGCCATGGAAAAGGCCCTCGCTTTCGAGGATAAACCCGGCGCCGAAAGGGGGGTTGGACCATGAGCGGGTACGAGGTGGTGATCGGCCTGGAGATACACGCGGAACTGAAGACCCTCTCCAAGATGTTCTGTTCCTGCGACGCCTCCTTCGGTGGAGAGCCCAACTCCAGGACCTGTCCGGTTTGCCTGGGACTTCCAGGAGTGCTGCCGGTGCTCAACCGCAAGGCGGTGGAGCTGGCGACGCGGCTGGCCCTGTCGCTGCATTGCGAGATAGCCCCCTACAGCATCTTCCACCGCAAGAACTATTTCTATCCCGACATGCCCAAGAACTTTCAGATATCACAATACGATCTCCCGCTGGGTGTGGGGGGACACCTGGACCTGGAGATGGAAGAGGGAGTGGTGCGCATCGGAATCACCCGCGTGCACCTGGAGGAGGATACAGGCAAGACGGTACATGCCAGCGAGAGCGGGAGGATACACGGCTCGGAATACAGCCTGGAGGATTTCAACCGCGCCGGCGTTCCCTTGCTCGAGATAGTCACTGAGCCGGATGTCCGCACGCCCGAACAGGCACGCGCATTCATGCAGGAATTGAAGAGCATCATGGAACACCTGGAGGTTTCCGACTGCAAGATGGAAGAGGGCAGCCTGCGCTGCGATGCGAATATATCCCTGCGCCGATACGGTTCCGAGCAGTTGGGGGTGAAGGCGGAGGTCAAGAACATGAACTCCTTCCGCGCCCTCTATCGCGCCCTCGATTACGAGATAGAAAGGCAGAAAGAGGTGCTGGGATCGGGAGGAGAGGTGGTACAGGAGACGCGGCACTGGGATGCGGATGCCAACGTTACCACCCCTTTGCGCACCAAGGAGTATGCTTTCGACTACCGCTATTTCCCCGAGCCGGACCTGGTGCCGCTGGAACTGGACCGCTCCTTCATCGCTGAGGTCAGCGCCGGCCTTCCCGAACTGCCCGCGCAGAGGAGGAACCGTTTGCGGGAGGATTACGGCCTGCCGGAACACGATGCCGGGCTGCTCACTTCCTCCAAGGCCCTGGGCGACTTCTTCGAGGCCGCGGTGGAGGCTGGAGCTGATGCCAAAACGGTCAGCAACTGGATGATGGGGGAACTATCGGCCCACCTAAACACTCATAATATCGAGATATCGCAGGTTCCTATCACTCCCGCTCAACTGGCGGTCATGATAGGCATGATAGACAGAGGTGTCATCAGTGGAAAGATCGCCAAGTCGGTCTTCGAGGAGATGCTCGCAAGCGGCAAGGACGCGGAGACCATAGTGCGGGAGAGGGGAATCACCCAGATAAGTGACGAGGAGGAGCTGGTCAGACATATAGAGGAGGCGATAAGGGAAAACCCAACCAGCGTTGAAGATTACCGCAAGGGTAAGGAAAAAGCCCTGGGGTTCCTGGTCGGCCAGGTGATGCGTAAGACCGGGGGTCGGGCAAATCCGCAGCTGGTAAACGAATTGCTGCGGCGTACCCTTGAGGGCGAAACTTGATACGGAATAACTGGAGGTAAGATATGGTAGACGAAGTCCAAAAGACCTGTCCCAGCTGCGGTGCGCCCCTGAAAGAGGGGGCTTCGTTCTGCACCAGCTGTGGAGCTGCCCTGGGCGCGCCGGATGCGGCTACAGCCGGCGAGACGACTGCCGCGGCGGATGCTGCCACCCCCGTGCCCACACCGCCACCAGCAGCGGTCCCACCGCAAGCTGCGCCGCCGGCAGGAGGAGGCGTTCCGGGGATGCCCGTGCAGGGGATGGCGCCGCCAACGGCGGCGAAGCGCAGCAAGGTACCACTGCTGATCGGCGTAATAGGCGGTATCCTGGTCATCGCGGGCATCGTGGTGCTGGTGGTGTGGCTTACCGTGTGGAAGGACGGCAGTGGGGGAGGGACAGGAGACCCCATAGCCCTGGCGGAGAAGTATATCAGTGCCATGGAGAACAAAGATGCCGACTCCTTCTTCGAATGCTTCGAGCCCGAGTTCTTCTCCTCGGGAGAATTCTCCCTCCTGGAGGAAATGGGCATGGACGCCAGGGAGATGATCGAGATGGCCTTCGAGTTATCGGAATTCAGGTTCGACGGCTATGCCCTCGAGCTGGACTCGGAGAGCGGAGACGCGGCCACGGTCGTGACCACCTCCGGGACCCTGACCACGTCTGCCCTGGGATTCGAGGAGGAATACGACCTGGCGGACGAGCCCCTGGTGTTCGAGATGGTCAAGGTCGACGGCAGGTGGTACCTGAGCGATGATCCCATGCCCGGCTCCATGGGAGGAGACATCGACCTTGATAGCCTCGACTTCGAGGACTTCGACTTCGATGACCTGGATACAGAGGACCTGGATAGCGGGGACCTCGATATCGAGGACCTGGATATAGAGGAACTCAAGGACCTCCTTCCCGAGGAGTTGGAGGACCTGAACCTGGAGGATCTAGACATCGAGGATCTGGAAAAACTCCTGGAGGATCTGGAGAAGCAGCTGGAGGGAACCAAAGCCTGAGCCTTGTGGGCGGCTACACCGACGAGGAGAGAGAAAATGGCGGGGGCTTCGGCCCCCGCCTTTTGATAACGCCTCTTTGCTAACCGCGTTTCAGTCCTCTGCGACCAGCTTTTCGTATGCGGCGGCATCCAGGAGATCGTCCACCCCTGAGGGATCGCCGAGCTCCACCTTGACCATCCAGCCTTCCTTGTAGCAGTCCTCGTTGATGATCTCCGGCGCCTCGACCACTTCCTGGTTGGTCTCGACGATAGTCCCGTTGACCGGGCTGTATACGTCTGAGACCGACTTGACAGACTCGATCTCGGCGTAGGGCTTTCCCGCGCCCACTTCCGTGCCCGTAGCCGGAAGCTCGAGAAAGACGATCTCTCCAAGCTGGTCCTGGGCGTAATAAGTTATGCCCAGGGTGGCGATGTTGCCATCGATCCTGGCCCAGCAGTGCTCTGCATGGTACTTGAGGTCATCAGGGTACATCTACTTTCACCTCCAGATAGCTCGATCACGACTCAGACATAATATCGCAACCGCCCGCCGCGCGCTACAGGGTCCTATTTGCGCGCCGGGGCGGCATGGATGGCCCGGTTGTGAGCCGCCTCCGCTGCTTCCATCACGGCCTCGGCGAGACTGGGATGAGCGTGAATGGTCCTTCCCAGCTGATCCGCGGTTATGCCCATCTGGATAGCCAGGGCCAACTCATGTATGAGGTCCGAGGCATGGGCGCTCATGATCTGGCAGCCGATGATCTTGTCCGATGAAGCGTCCACAACCAGCTGGATAAAGCCCTGTCCTTTGCCCATGGCCAGCGCCTTGCCCAGACCGCCGAACATGAAGCGCCCGATGCGGGTCTCGGTACCTTGCTCCTCCGCCTTGGAGGGGGTGAGACCGACGCTGGCGATCTCCGGCTCTGTGAAGATGCAGGCGGGGACCACGTTGTAATTCATGACCGCATCCATGCCCATGGCGTTCTCCGCGGCACAAACGCCCTCGAATGAGGCCACGTGCGCCAGGAGTATGCCGCCAACCACGTCACCGATGGCGTACACGCCGGGGGCGCTGGTCTCCATGCGCTCGTTGACCAGGATCTCCCCTCGCTTGCCCAGCTCAACCCCGGCCTCCTCCAGGCCCAGGTCCGCGGAGTTGAGCGATCTGCCTATGGAAACCAGAAGCTTGTCCGCCTCCAGGACCTCGCCGCTGGAGAGCTTGGCCTTGACTCCGTCCGGGCGGTATTCCAACATCTCGTCGATGGTGGTTTCGGTGAGGATCTCGATACCCTTCTTGCCCAGGATCCTCTTCATCTGCTGGGATACACGGTCGTCCTCGGTGGGCAGTATACGCGGCATGAGCTCCACCATGGTTACCTTGGTGCCCAGGCCGTTATAGATGGTGGCGAACTCCGATCCCACCACGCCGCTGCCCACGATGATCATGGTCTTGGGGATCTCCGTGAGCTCCAGGCCCTCGGTCGAAGTGAGGATTGCGGGCTGGTCGAAGTCGAAGGTGGGAAGGCGTGCCGGCTCCGAACCGGTAGCCAGGATCACCTTTTCGGTATCGATGAGCTTCTCGCCCTCCTCCGTTTCCACCTTGACCTGATTGGGGGAAGCGAGGCTGGCGGTTCCTCGTACTATATCTACCTTGTTTGCCTTCAGCAACTGCTCGACACCTTTGCGCAGTTGCTCGCTTATCTTTTCCTTGCGCTCGACCATGAACTTGAGGTCTGGAACGGGATCGGCGACCTTGATACCGTATTCATCGGCGTCCCTGATCATCACCAGCGCCTCGGTGCAGGCGAGCAAGGCTTTGGTGGGAATGCAGCCCCAGTTGAGGCAGGTACCTCCCAGCAGGTTCTTCTCTACCAGCACAACCCCGCTGCCCAGCTGGGCTGCCCTGATGGCGGCCACGTAGCCGCCTGGTCCGGCTCCTACGATGACCAGCTTGGCTTTCTGCGTTTCTGCCATGTTCTCCTCCTTCGTGCTATTCTACGATTCCGCGGGTTTGCATCTCCCTTCAGGGTCTGAGGTTATTGCTCCTGGACAATGCCTGTGTCCAGGATATTTTATCATGGTTCTTCTCCGAGAAGTGTGGGTGATACTGTCGGGCGGGATTGCTCACACGGACGGGGTTCGCCAGACGGTGTGGCAGCACAGATCACGGGTGCCAGGCCCCCACGTTCGGAAACGTGGAGGCGCTGGGACACCGCAGCACCGCCCTTCGGGCGGCACAGTCGCTTTCGCGATACAGACTGTTGGGCGGGATTGCTCACACGGACGGGGTTCTCCAGAGGGCGTGGATGCGCAGATCACGGGTGCCAGGCCCCCACGTTCGGAAACGTGGAGGCGACAGGCACCGCAGCACACT
>JAFGDU010000180.1 GCA_016931915.1 Actinomycetota bacterium | reverse complement strand
CAGGGGCGGGATGATGCCCTCCATGCGCGCGTATTTCTCGGTCATCGGGTTCCTGCCCCTGTCCTGGGCCGTCTTGAGGTCGTTCAGGTAGCTGGCCAGGGTGGCCTCGGACCAGGTCAGGAAGTCGGCGGCACGGATGATGTGGAAGGACCTCCGGTCCTCCTGGCACGACGCGCCCCCGTCCCTGGCCTGCACCGAGGTGAACATGTCCCACTCGATGTCGAGAATCTCCGCGATCAGCTCCTCTTTGCCGCTCATATCCCTCGCTCCCTGTATTGATGCCGTTTATACGTGGGTTCGGGTCCGGACTCGAGCTTGCCGGTTATGCGTCCAAGGACCCGTGCGCCTATGATATCCACATAACCCGCCCCGTTCAAGCGGGGTGCGGCACTTCAGACGTTCTTGCGGCCGCTGAAGAGCCAGATCAAGAGCTTGACCGCAAGGAGCAGCACTACTGCCCCCACGAAGGCCACGAAAAAACTCCAGAGGTCGAACTCGAAGGTGACTTTCTCGTTCTGCAGGTAGCTGAAGATGATGCCACCCACGAAAGCGCCCACGATACCGATGATGGGATCGAGGATACATCCGAGCTTCTTCCTGGTGCGGGTGACCAGGCTCGCCAGCCATCCGGCAAAAAAACCGATGACGATCCAGCCCGGTATGGACATACGTTCCGGCCTTTCCTAGGCCTCTTTTTTATCCCTGGCGGCTATCTCCAGCGCCTTCAGCTCGAGCTGCTCGCTGTACTTCTCCCACTGCGACTTCTCGCCTGCGGGAGCGCGCCACAGCTCGAAGTGGCAGGTCTCGGTGCCGGCGGGTATGGTCTGGGTGAAGCGCACCTGCCAATCGCCCATCATCCCCTTCTCCTTGACCGCCTCCAGCATCCCCTGCACGAAGTAGCGCTGCACGCGGCAGTCGAAGGCGGCGTAGTAGTCCTGGTGCGGGCACCACAGGATGTGGAAGCTGACCCGCTCTTCCGAGTCGATGCTGGGGTCCTCGAGGGACGCATAAGCGATGCAGTTGATCACGGTGGCGAAGAAGCTGGCCATCTCCGCGTCGCTTAGCTTCTCGGGCTTATCCAGGCCCTCCATCATCTGCTGACCGATGTCTCTCCCCGTCTCTATCAGGGCTTCCTTCACCACCCGCTGCCCCTCCTCGCCGAACTCACGCTCGCAGGCCTTGAGGGTGCGTATGACCGCCATGGCCTGCATGGTGCCCCAGATCCATAGCACGCTGGGATCGAAATCGGTCTTGGCGAGGACCTCCTCGCGTAGCCGCTTGAGCCCTTTTGCGAACGGGAAGTTGAATTTGAAATCCTTCCAGGATTCTTCCTCGCGGTGATCGTAATGGGCCATGTCTCTCCTCCTTTATGGTCAGGTATCGCATACACGCTACTTCAATTGTCCTGCATCCATCTTTCGTCTCGGCGACGGATTCGCAGGGATTGTTTCCATATTATACTAAATTTCATGCATGTCAGACCGGAGCCGGAAGAAAGGGCACCAGAGACCTCGACCAGACGAGCCCCCGCAAAGCCCCCACTGACCTGCTTCGATCTTTCTGATAGCATATATCCTATAAAAAGGCGCTTACGCATGTTCCGGGCAACGCGGGAGGCGATATTGGGTGAATTGAGGGCCAGGCTGTCCTACAGGTGGGAAGCCATGCAACTGCGCTTCGCCCGCAAGCGCTTCGGCTTCTGGATTCTTGTCAACCTGGTCGCGATCGTGCTCATCAGCGCCCTCATCACCTTCTTGCTCGAGAGGGGAAAGAACCCGGGTATAGACAGCTACTGGGATGCCCTGTACATGATCTTCATAACCATCGCCACTGTCGGCTACGGCGACATCGCTCCGGTCACCGTCGGGGGCAGGACGACAATAATCATCACC
Organism: Actinomycetota bacterium; assembly: GCA_016931915.1. Taxonomy (GTDB): domain Bacteria; phylum Actinomycetota; class Geothermincolia; order Geothermincolales; family RBG-13-55-18; genus SURF-21. Next base: position 1,015 of record JAFGDU010000180.1, on the reverse strand, counting down.
CTTGTACTGGGCATCGGCGCCCTCAGCAGCTTTATAACCCTCATGGCCACCAAGAGGGCCGAAAAGGCCAGAAGGAGGTACAGCGGCTTGGATATGAAAACCGACAGCAGGGATCATATCGTCGTATGCGGTTGGAACAACAGGGGGAAATTCGTAGTCGACAGACTCGTGGACGATCTGGCAAAAACGCGTTCACTGATCATTCTCCTCTGCGACCTCGAGGAATCACCCATAGATGCCGAAGGCGTATTCTTCTTGCGGGGCAACCCGGCATGCGAGGCAGATCTGCGCCGCGCAAACATGGCCGAGGCGAGAGCTGCCGTTCTGCTTGCCGACGAGAGCAAGGGTGGGAGCAGTGGTGACGTAGATGCAAGGACCGTGCTCACAGCCCTGACCATCCATGGTATAAATACGGGCATCAAGATGACCGCCGAGGTCATGGAGCCCGAGAACACCCACCACCTGCAGCTCGCAGGCGTAGGAGAGATCCTCGATTCCAACTCCTTCCTGGGCAACCTTATCGCAAGATCCGCGCTGCATTACGGATTGATAAGCATCATCAGCGACCTGGTGACCAGGGAAGCGGGATTGGACTCTTACTATCTCTCTGCGGATGAAGCGATGATCGGAAAGAGCCGGGCAGAAGTGGAGGCCGATCTGTGGAAGAAGTACGCTGCCAAGATAATAGCCGTAACCTGGAGGGAGGGATTGAGGCCCAACGATGCGGATTACCGCATCCAGGAGGGGGACAGGATTCTGATCATCTCCGCGGAAAAACCACCCGGCACCCTGGAATAGAAAAAGCGTGTCAGCCCATGCTTAAGGCAGCCTGCAGGAATATTCGCAAGAAACCCGCGTCAGCCGGCCTGGGGCTGCTGCTTCTGCTGCTCCTTTCATTCCTCTTTCTATCTGTCCATGCCGGGTGCGGCGGGAGCGATACTCCCTCCGAGGTCGAAGCGATCCTCGCCAAGGCGCAGGATGCCGCCGATACCATCGATTCCTACCGCATGGTGCT
>JAFGDU010000179.1 GCA_016931915.1 Actinomycetota bacterium | reverse complement strand
CAGGAGCGAAGACCGTTACCCCCAGGCCCAGGCACACCAGCCATACAGGAGCGAAGACCGTTACCCCCAGGCCCAGGCACCCAAATAATATATAATCTCCTCATGAGGATAATCTGCGAAGGGCCGTACGATTTCCGGCTGTCGTGGCGCATGCTATCCGCCTTCTCCGGCCAGAGCGCATCGCGCGACGGCTCCCTGGCCATGTGGTGGGAGGATCGCCCCACCGCGATCTTTCTCAGGCAGACAAGCCAGGAACCCGCCGTCATCGAGCTCATCTCAGATCCCATCCCCAAGGAGACGAGGCGGTTTCAGAAGCGCCTGCGAACGGTGCTCAACGCGGACCTGGAACTGGAGCCTTTCTACCGCAAGCTGCGCCGCGACAAGACCTTCCGCCCCATCGTCAACTCCCTGATCGGGCTGAAACCCTTCCGCCCGCCGGACCTGTTCCAGATGCTGGTAATCGCCATCAGCGAGCAGCAGATCTCCATGACCGCGGCATACAGCATCCGGGAGCGGCTGCTCGCCTCCTTCGGCACCGCAGCCGGCAAACTGACCGCTTTCCCTCGTCCCCGGGACTTCGCATCGCTTGATGTGGACGGGCTGCGCGCCTGCGGTCTGTCACGCCGCAAAGCCGAGTACCTCCTCGAGCTGGCGCAGAAGGCGTCCACGGGAGAGATCGACATCGCGGCATGGGAGGATATGCCCGACGACGAGCTGATAGAGCTGCTGCGGAGCTACCGCGGGGTAGGCGAGTGGACCGCCGAGTATATCCTGGTGCGTGGGTTAGGGCGTACGGACGTAGTGCCTGCATCCGACCTGGGGGTCAGGCGGGTCGTCGGACATTACCTGGCGGACGGAAAAGACCTGTCGCCACAAGAGGTGAGGGAGATACTCGAGCCCTGGGCTCCCTGGCGAGGCCTGACCGCCTTCTACCTGCTAGCCCACTACCGCATGATCCAGATGGGACTGGACCAGGCGCAGTGACCGTCTACCTGCTCAACCCGCAGGTAGTAGAACCCTTCCCCTGCAAGCCCGTCATCAACGAGATCGAATGCCGCTTCCGCCGCGCCCGAGGTGGTCCAGACGGCGTTATAACCCCGCTCGTCATAGCGCAACAGCTCCACCGCGCGCAGAGGTGCGGTGCCCATGATGCTTCCGTGCAGCCTGGGATGGCCCGAGCAGACATACTCGCTTCCCATGGGAAGCCCGTCGGCGAAGAGCTCCAGGACGATACGCGCTCCCGTAGTGCCGTAAACGCAGCGGTTCCAGAGTGACCTCCACAGGGACTCCGGAGAGAGCTCCTGCGCCCAGATGGCGGTGAGGCCGCGGGGATAGATATCTATGGGGTGGATACGCTCGTCCACCGCATAGTCGTGGCGGTCGCTCCCGGCGATGATCCCCAGGCGCAGCCCCGATGCCAGGGCTTCCTGCACGTAATTGCCGTGTCCGGGCTTGCTGCGGTCGTCCCTGAGAAAGCGGGGGAACCAGCCCTTCGGGTTTCCGTGGGTGATGGGATACGGTCCATCGTAGCTCTCCGAGCTGCCGTGCATGCTGTATATCTCCACCAGGCGCTGCTGCTCGCTCTCCGGGCCCCACCACGTATAAGCCTCGGGGACTCTCATGCTCAGGAACTTGAACCAGTTGAGCAGCGCCATGAAGATACGGCGCCAGGCGGTATGGTGTGGTATCACGATGGCCTCGTGCTCTCGCAGCAGTGCCTCGAGCTTGCCCGGCGTGTCGCTCTCGGGGTCGGCGAAACTGTACAGCTGCGGTTCCGGTTCGTCGGGCGCGAAGAAGACGCCGCGGTGGCCCCATTTATGATCGGACCATTCGTAGCCGAGGAAGGTGACGAAACTACCGCGCTCGTTGTACCTCTCCTGCAGCTCGCGCACCAGCTCCCATTCCTCCTGCCTGCCGGAGGGCTCGATGATATCCATGGTGTCGTGGGTGGTGATGGCCGCGAAATCAAGGTTGAGAACGTCTCGTGCTTCCTCGTAGAAGCCACTCGGTTCCAGGCACCCGTCGCAGAGGGCGGTATGCACGTGCATATCGCCCCAGAAGAGCAGCTTTTCCTCCCCGAAGGGCACGGGGTTGCTCTCTCCCGCAACACCTCTTGCGGCCGCCGCCACGCGGTATACCCCCGCATCCGACGCCCGGCACGAGGCGGAGACGACCCCCCGGTCCCGGGGGCGGAACTCTACGCGGTAAGGCGTCTCGAGCCCCGGCGCGGGCATGAGTTCCACCTCGCCCGTGAAAGTGGGGTCCACCTCTCCCTTGCCGTCCACCGCCCTGATCAGCAGCCTTGCTTTCCCCTCCCGGTCGAACCAGGAGAGCACGGGGTCCAGGGAGACGGCCCTGCCGCCCACCGCCTCCAAAGCGGGGTTCTCCGCAATGGGCCGGTACCGGCCCGTGGTCCTTTCGTCCACCTCCACCACCACGTCAACGCGGGAGGGTTTGGCGGGAGACGCCCATCCGCCGCTGCCGCGGCTGGTATCGCCCAGGGTGACGGTTATCTCGTCGCCCTCCTGCAAGCGGTCGCCCCTTATGCGTATACGGATCTTTCTGAGCTCCATATACAGATAGAAGATATCGAGCCGCTCGAGCCCGACCCCACACTTACGCAGAAATTCCCGGCCCAGCAGGCGGAACGCTCCCCTCAGGGGGAAATATCCCTGTGATGCCACCTCGAGACGCGCCCCGCCCCCGGTCTCGAGCGCGCAGCTGTAGTAGTTGGGAAGCCGCGGGTAACGGTTCTGCTTGGGGCCCCAGCCGTCGGCATAGAGGAAGGTGGGACGCCTGCCCCTGGTCCCGAAGTCCACCAGGCGGCAGAACGATATCTTGACCCCGCCGTCCTCCGATATCCCCCCAGGCCCGCATCTGAACCGCAGCACCACCGTCTGCTTTCCCTCGCCGGCCCGCACCTCCTGCGGCTCGAGCACCGCCGAACCCGGCGCCGTCTCCCTGGACGGCCTGGGCTTTTTCCCGGGACGGAAGAACTCGGGCTCGTAGAGGTAATCCATGATCCCGAAGGCAAGCGAACCGGCGGCGGCCCCCGCCGCTGCCAGCACCGCCGCCACCGTACCCTTGGCTATCCTTTGCAGGCGTGTGTACTTCACCGTTCTCGCTTCCCTCGTCTGTTCTCCCTTACACAACCAAAGAAACATTTTACCACCAATATCCGTATATGGAGATGTAAGCATCCGCGCGGTACCGGGTTATTAAGGGCCGCACCGCCGCCCTCGACGCGTCACCGCGCGCATAGAAGTGGATGCCCGCCAGCTACCCACGCTGAGCAGGCTGTCGAATGCATGGACGAAGAGGGATCTGCCGCACATTCCAGCAACACACCATGAATGCCGGCAGCAGTTGTGGAATCATCGGCGGCCTCACGGACCATAAGGGATATAGGCGCTGAGGGTCGAAGTATAAAATACAGATCCATTCCATTCACATGAGGGGTCATTGCATGACATACAAGAAGGACCTGGAAGATAGCGTCAAGGAATTTGTGTCCATAGATCTAGCCTTCCTCATCTGACACCGAATCGTCAAAACCCCGCAGCCGTCTCTGCTGCAGCTTCTCGTCCTCGAACTTGAGTAT